>NZ_HF986136.1:0-6510 GCF_000431435.1 Veillonella sp. CAG:933 | reverse complement strand
CTAAAAACCAACTCAAAATGTCCTATAGGCCAAATTCTACGTTCAACTCTACATTCAAGCCTATGTTCAATTCTACGTTAAATTCTATGTTTAATTTACATTAACGTGTGTGCTTGATAGCTTAATGCTCTTTCACATCCACGATGACAAATTCGGATTTGGTACCGGTTTTAAACTGGATGGCCCAGTCGGAAATACCGGACGTTACGACAAAGTTGGTATTGTCACGTTGTTCTAAGCCGTAAATGCGGTCGTTTTGCCCGATGCTAAACCAATTGATTAATTGTTTGAGTGGAATCATCTGACCACCGTGGGTGTGACCGGACAATACGAGGTCGGCACCGGCTTTGGCTTCAGCTGCATAATCACGCGGTTGATGGTCAAGCACGATGATATATTTGCTGTGATCGAGAGGGTTAATTAAATCGGCAATAGCTGCACGGGAACGACCAAAGTCGAATTCTTCGGACGCATCCTGACGGCCTACGATATAGAAACGGTCATCCAACAAGATGCTTTCATCTTGAAGTACGATGACACCGTTTTTTTCAAGCTCGGCTACTAAATCGTCGCCCGTGAAATCACGTGAATCAGGTCTGTAAAGGGCTTTGTCGTGGTTACCGAATACATAATATACGCCATACTGCGTGTTAACATCTTGGAGCGCTTGCGTGGCTTTAATCATTTCCGCCTTAGTGGTGCGCTCGTCCACAAAGTCACCGGCAATGACGAGCAAATCGGTTTTGCTTTTTCAATCGTTTTTAAATGTTTGGCAAAACCATCGGCGTCGAAGGTGGAGCCTAAGTGGGAGTCGCCGATGAGGGCGATACGTAGGTTACCCACTTTTTTATCGGTCGTCACGGTGTAATCGGTTTGGGCTACATGGTGGGCCTGATACCAGCCGAGTCCGAGATATAAAACAGTAATTAGAATACCTGCGGCCGCACTCAGCGAACGGGAGACGGTGGCGATATCAAATTTCATGGCCAGGATGCGCAAAATTTCGGCAAGGCCTCAGAAGAATGTCAGGTGAAGCAGCACAATTATGGCATTAGTAACGGTATAAGACATCCAGATTAAGGCTGTAGGCGCAATAATAATGAGGGCACTCAGAAGCCATGTCTAATCTTACTGCCGTTTGTCAAAACCTCTATAAACGGCAAGCGGCCTATGCTATATATAAGAAATAATAAACTGGCACCGCCCAAGGCAAAGAGGCTGCCAAAAAGTATTAACCACATCATATAAATTCCTCTCTTTTTTCAACAAGCTTTAAGTATAAAATAGTCAGCTTTGATACGCTCATGAATTTGTTTACTCGATATTTTCAGCCATGGCCTGACTGCATTTATGAATATACGTTTTGGTAAGCTTCAGCAATGTCTCGCGTTCGTCTTCGCTTAATTGGCTCATGGCCGTTATTTCGCAGCTATGAATCTTATCCATGATTTCGCGGGCCTTAGTCATGCCTTCAGCGGTTAAGTTGACGGTTTTATTGCGACGATCTGACGGTAATTCCTCAAGTGTTACCCAACCGTCTTTTAAAAAGGCAGTCACAACGGCATTTACCGTTTGCTTTGGTAAAAGGCAGGTGTCAGCAATTTCTTTTTGCGTGAAATTCGGGCTTTCATAAATTGTCGTCAAAACATCGAGCGCCGTATTCGATAAGCCCATGGATTTGGCATAGGCCTCATAAGCCACATACCATTCGTTTAACAGATTGCAGTACATTGCAATTTGATCGTTTATAGTTGGTTTCATTAAACACTCCAAAGATTAAAAGCATATTTATATAAAATCTTAATTTAGTCCAATATATTAATAGTCCATCAAGGGACTATTATATAATACATCGAATTTATTAGAAGTGTCAATGTTTTTTGTATGAAAAAAAGCCCACCGAAGTGGGCTTACCGGTTCTACCGGATATAGTATTTAGTTATGTATAATTGCGAATTCTCCTTTTTTCGTTCGTTTATTCAAAATTTCAATGATTAATAAAATGTACTATTGAACATAAATACGTTATAATTATTATAGCATAATATCGATATAAATTGATGTATGAAATGATTATATATATCAAAAATCGGTAAAATGATACATGAAGTTGATATAAGATAGTTTCACTTTGAAGCTATGTGGGAGGTTTTATGAAGGCAATTATAGTGGGCGCGACCGGGGCTACGGGGCGCGATTTATTGGAGTTGGTATTGGCCAATCCGATGTTTGATTCCGTTGAGATTTTTGTACGGCGTAATCCGGAAATTATCCACGAAAAGTTGATTACGCATATTATAGATTTTGATAATCCGGAATTATGGGCAAAGTCCGTAACCGGCGATGTGTTATTTGCTTGTCTCGGCACGACTCGTAAGGATGCGGGCAGTCAGGAACAGCAGTGGTTGGTGGACTTTTATTATCAGATGGAGTTTGCCAAAGCTGCTAAAAAGAATGAAGTGCCACATTATGTGTTGCTATCTACGGTAATGGCGTCACCGAATTCGCACTTTTTCTATACTCGTATGAAAGGCGAGTTGGAAGAGGCTGTAAAAGGACTTCATTTTGCAAAAACAACGATTCTCAGACCACCGGCTTTGGAGCGTAAACACACGGATCGATGGACCGAAACCGTCAGTGTGGGCTTACTGAACTTTTTTAACGATAAAGGTCTTTTTGAAGATAAAAAGCCGATGCCTACGGATGTGCTGGCCAAAGCTATGATTATGTCGACGATGATTCAAGACCGGGCCCTTGAAATTTGGGAACCGCCGATTATTTGGAATTCCGGTCTTGCTTACGATACTGTGGAATAAAGGCGCAAGGTGAGACTGCATACGTTTTAATAGGGAGACGTGTGTTGTAAAATAGTTAAAGTCCTTTTCAAGTTGATATTTGTAGATATAAGGCGTACAATAGAGGTAAACGTAGTAGCTTGAATGACGTTTGTTTTAGTATTACATTTTTTTCAGGTGGAAAAGAGGTAATGTTTATGAACGAACAGTTAGCTTTCTTTAAAAAGCCGGACCCGATTACGGATATTAAGGATGTCAAGCAGTATGATATCGTCGTAGTGGGCGCCGGCTCGCCGGGCGTGCCTTGTGCGTTGAAGGCGGCTGAATTGGGCGCTAAAGTTGCAATTGTACAGAAGTTAAAATCCGCTATGGCGGGCGGTAACTTCGGAGCCGGGGTCTTATTGGATAAGAGCGATCCCTATGATGTAGCTCGTTTGGTGACGCTCTTAGAGGCGTCAGCCGATCACCGGGCGAAACGGGGCCTCATTGAAATGTGGGCTAACCATTCCGGGGAAGCGGTAAGTTGGGTCATTGAACAGGCAAAACTCGCCGGTGCTCAAGTAAAAGACATGGGCACACCGGTACATATGGCACTTTTGAAAAAACATGGCTTCAAGATTGAGTTTACTACTTGTGTATTTGGTCCGAAACCGTATAACACGGGGCAGGGCATGAAGGCTCTTTGTAAACTGGCTGAAGAACGGGGCATCGATATTTACTATGGTACGCCGGGTGAACAGCTTGTTCAGGACGAAACGGGTCGTGTTATCGGCGTTATTGCAAAATCGCCGGACGGTTATATTCAATTGAACGGTTCGAAGGGCGTTGTCCTCGCCACCGGTGACTACGCAAATAATGCTGAAATGATGCATTATTACATGCCGGATATGGATAATTTGAAACGCAAACGCTTCGGTTATGATGGTGACGGTCACAAGATGATTGCCTGGGTAGGCGGTCGCATGGAAAATGTGGGACACACGAAGATGGCCCATGATATGGATGCGGGGCCGGCGTCGATGATGGATTCACCGTATATGCGCGTTAAAATGAACGGTAAGCGCTTCTGCGACGAAGCATTGGGCATGGACCTTATGAACTGCTACTTGACGAGCAAGGAAGACGAAGGTCATTATTGCCAAATTTTTGACAGTGATTATATTGAACAGGCCAAACGACTGGGGCTTGGCTACGAAGATTTCGAATCTATTAAAAAATGGATGCCGGAAGAAGATGTAGAACACACCGGCGTTGTACCGGGTCTCATTGCTACTTTTAAGGCAGATACCTTAGAAGAATTAGCCGCTAAACTAAAGATTAAGGACGTGCCGACATTCTTGGCATCCGTTAAACGATATAATGAAATGGCGGCGGACGGACGAGATGTGGAATTCGGTGTGGCCAAAGAAAATCTCTGTCCGGTGCTCAAACCACCGTTCTATGGCATTCATCGCCACATTCGATTCACCGTTTCGTGCTCCGGTATGGTAGTTAACGAACGGTTGCAAGTCGTTGACGATGACGATAAACCGATTGAAGGTCTTTACGCGGCAGGCAATTTAGCCGGTCATTTCTATGGCAGTACGGATTATCCGTTGGATGTATTCGGTCTTAACTTGGGTCACAACTACACCCAAGGTTATGTGATTGCTAAAGAGATCATGGGTGAGTTGTAAGTTGCTGAAGAATATAAGCCAAGTGGCTGTTGTTTGATTCCTAAGGAGGAATGACGTATGAAAGACAAATATGTTTGCACAGTTTGTGGTTATGTGTATGATGAAGCAGCTGAAGGCGTAGCATTTGCCGATTTGCCTGATGATTGGGAATGCCCTACTTGCGGTGTGCCAAAATCTCAGTTTGAAAAAATGTAAGAGGTTTTAAGTAGTAAATGTCTCCATACGAGGCGGCTCTAATAGCTACTTTGTATGGTGAGGATTGAAGTTACCCTTATGGTTAGAGCGAATTGAAGTACGGTGAAAAATAATGTTTGCCGGTAAAATATAGATTGAGAATTGGTTAATAATATATTGAATTTGACTTGACTATTTGGTTAAGTGTAAAATGGTTTAATTAGATAAGTACTATTATTCAACTGTAATGTTTATTGTTTGATGTGTTTTTTTACTCTGATAATAGCAAAGGTGATTTTTATGGTTGATAGATTGACGCCTGAGCAACGGCATAAAAATATGCAACGAATTCGTAATAAAGACTCGGATATTGAATTGCTTTTACGCAAAGAATTATGGCGTAGAGGTTTGCATTACAGAAAAAATGTAAAACATATAGTCGGATGCCCTGATATAGCCTTTAAGGGGCTTAAAATAGCTGTTTTTTGCGATTCTGAATTTTGGCACGGCTATGATTGGTTGAATCGTAAAGATGATTTTAAAACTAACAGAGAATTTTGGATTGCTAAAATCGAACGAAATATGATTCGTGACCAAGAAGTAAATGAACTATTGATTTCGAATGGATGGTATGTTTTACGATTTTGGGGAAAACAGATTAAACAGGATGTATCTTATTGTGCCGATATGATAGAACAGGCGGTGGAGGAAAGAAGAAGATGTTATATAAAACAATAGATTTGTGTGCGGGCATAGGGGGAATTCGAAGAGGGTTTGAAATGACCGGCAAGTTTATTAATGTTTTATCTTCAGAAATTGATAAATATGCTTGTAAGACATATGAACATCTATATGGGGAAAATCCATATAATGATATTACAACTGAAGACTTTAAGAGAAAAGTTGAATCAGTGAATTATGATGTTTTACTTGCGGGATTTCCATGTCAAAGCTTTAGTCGGCAAGGGCGTGAGTTGGGCTTTCAAGATGAGAAGCGAGGTATTATTTTTTATCATATTGCTGACATAATTAAACGAACATTACCAAAAGCCGTTTTTTTGGAAAATGTGGATAACTTGGTAAGACATGATAAAGGGAAAACGTTTGAGACTATACTATCTATTCTGGAAGAAGAATTAAACTACAGTGTTATTGGAGCAGATAGAGATGATAATAACAGGTTGATTTATAAGGATAAGAATTTTGTTAGAAATTCAAAATATTTTGGTGTGCCTCAGAATAGGCCGAGAACTTATATTATGGCCTTCAATAGAGAGTATTACCAAGAGTCAATAAAAAATTTACCACATGTACTTCCTGTAGAAAAAAAAGATAGATCTGATAATGATTTAAGTAATATTCTTGAATTAGGGGCAGATGCTAAATATTATTTATCTTCGGGATATCTTAATACGCTTGTAAGACATAAAGAACGAAATAAAAATAAAGGAAATGGTTTTGGATATAAAGTTGTAAATAGTAGTGATATATCATCTCCTATAGCCAATACTTTGTTAGCAGTAGGAGGTTCTGGGAAAGAACGTAATTTAATATATGATCCTCAAGACAATATCCCGGGAATGATATATCCGAGAAAGAAAACACCTCTTAACGATAATTGTATTAGGTTTATGACACCACGTGAGTGGGGAAAATTACAGGGATTTATTGAGTATGGCTTTATGGAAGGGGATAAAGATACATTTTCTTTTCCAACCGAAATAAGTGATTTTCAACAATATAAGCAATTTGGTAATTCTGTAACTGTTCAGGTTATTGAAAGTATGGCGGAATTTATGCTTTTATGTTTTGATGAAATGCAAAGGAAAAAATAAGAGTTATAGGACAAAAAGTGTGTGTAGAAA
>NZ_HF986135.1:0-1022 GCF_000431435.1 Veillonella sp. CAG:933 | reverse complement strand
GTAGACACTCGAAAAAATAAAATTAGTTTTGTATCTGCCACCGGTTTCCGGTGGCAGTTTTTTCATGCTGCTAACCAATATTTAGCATGTTTTTCCATAGGTGTTAAAACACCGAGCTTTCTTTGTAATCGTTTAGTATTGTAATATTCAATATAGTTTTCAATCATTTTAACCAAAGACTCTTTATCTGTGAAGTGACGCCCATAGTATCGTTCGCGTTTTAAGATACCCCAAAACCCTTCCATAGGGCCATTATCAATACATTTTCCTACTCTAGACATACTATGCTTCATTCCTGCCGCAATTAACTTTGCATGGAACATTCGACTAGTATATTGGTATCCTCTGTCACTATGGAATAATGGATGTGCATCTGGATTAGAAGTTACGGCATGGGTAAAGGTATCAAATACCAATATATTGTCATTTCTGTCTCGGATTGCAAATGAAACAATTCTACGATCATATAAATCAAGAATTGCACTAAGGTATACTTTATGAACTTCATTGCCCAAGTAATATTTAAATTCAGTAACATCTGTAAGCCATTTTTCATTAGGGGCTGTAGCAGTAAAGTCTCTATTAAGATTGTTTTCTGCTACATATTGTGGTCTTGCCGCATGTCGAGTGCATCCCTTATTGCAATACTTAATGGTAGATTTAATATTTTGTATCCGGCAAATTCGTAGTACTCGCTTATCATTAACCTGTATGTCATAGTAGCGATCCAAGTCATCTCGAATTCTACGGTATCCCTTATCGGGACTTTCTGAGTGAATGGCCTCTATCTTTTCCGCAATCATTATGTTTTCTCGCTCTTTTATAGGCGTTTGTCTATGTAACCATTTGTAATAAGCAGCTCTAGTTACGTTACCTAGTTTACATAAAGCTGAAATGGCATAGTGATGCTCTTCGTGTTCTTCTTTTATCGCCAAATAAATATGAAAATATTTTACTTGGCTTAGCCCCGCCTCCTCTCTATTTCGTCTAATTTTTTTAAGAAAGATGCCTCCATTTCAGCC
>NZ_HF986134.1:0-8103 GCF_000431435.1 Veillonella sp. CAG:933 | reverse complement strand
AAAAAGTATATAACAGTACTGATGATAAATGGTATAAAATCTATGGAACACCTTGGTGTAAACAATGTGGACCATGGGCGTTTATGGCTAATCATGCTGAATTAGCTAAGAAATACGAAAAAATACCAAAAGATTTAGATATATTGATAACTCACGAAGCGTCTAATCTTGCAGAAGTAGGAACTACACACGATAATGGAACTGAAATCCAATATTGTTGTGCTGCATTAACTGATGAAATTAGACGAAAGAAACCAAAGTATGCATTATGTGGACACGTTCATACTGGAAATCATAATATTACAGCATGTCCTGTATACGATTATGTATTTCAAGAGGAAACAGAATGGACTAATGTACGTGTAGCAAACGTAAGCATACTTGATGAATCTTATTCGATTTATTTTAAGCCAACAACATTTGAACTATAACTTAAAAATTTACGATTATGAAGAATTACGAATTAGTTAATTTACAATTAGACGAGCAAAATATGAATAACGATATAATGTCTCAAACTGAACAAGATATTTATTTTGAAGCAGATGAACTTAATGACATTGCATTCGTTAATGAGTTAATGGAAGCAGATCGTTTAAGTAAATTAGAAGAGTAATTATGGACATAAGTATACCTTATTACGAAGATAACACTCGTATAAGTAATAGTAATATCGGATGGTTCCTAAAAAAGGGACCCCGATATCTAAAGGATATGCTAGATGGAAAAATTGAAGGATTAAAAGCAAGTTTCTTAGATAAAGGAACTATGATTCATGAATATATTCTTCAACCAGAAGAATTCTGGAATGATTATATTATTTTAGACTTTGCAGTACCTAAAGTAAAGCAACAAAAAGATCTTCTAGAATTTTATTCTACTGCAAGATTAACCGATCCTTTTGCTACTGAAGAAGATATATTATTAATGAGTTATAATGCAGCTTATAGTAATAATAAATCTATCGATAAAAGAATTCAAGAAGCAAGAGAATTAGTAGAATTATATAAAAACTACATTGAATACTTTAGAAATAAAGATAGTAAGAAAGTTATTTCTTTTGCTGATTTGGCTCTTCTAAAGACCATAAAGCAAAATATGCAAGAGCATAAAAAAGCAAATGAGATTTTATTTGCTTATCCAAAAACATTTGAAGTTCACAATGAATTTCATATAAATTGGGAATTTCCAAATGCTTCTAAATTAGGAGATTTTCCTTGTAAATCTTTACTCGATAGAGTAATGATTGATCATACAAATAAGAAAGTAGTACTCGTTGATATTAAAACTACAGCTGATGTGTATAATTTCAGACATTCTATAGAAGAATTTGACTATTGTAGACAATTAGCTTATTACTGGTTTGCAATTTATTGGTATTTTAAAAATGAATTAAAACTAGATTTAGAAGAATATACACGAGAAACATATATAATAGCTGTTCAAAGTCATGACGGTTATGAAGTAAAGGTTTTTAATATTGAGAATCAATACATCGAAGCCAAAGTATGTGTTATTGAAGATGCTATCAAACGCATAGCTTGGCATAAAGATAATGACTTATGGGATCATATAAAAGAATATTATGAAGGAGATGGAGCAGAACTACTATGATTATTAATAAATATACAAAACATAGTATATTTTCACTTCCTCAAATATTTTATGATACCTTTACAAAATATGATTTGAAAAATAGTGAGTTTGTAAATATGTACACAAGTGATATGAATAACCCATTACTTTCAAATCATATTTTTTTAGTATTTCATAATACTAAAACTTACTTAATAGAGAGATTAAAGAAACATAGACTATATTATTGTGATTATACTTTAACAATAGATAGAATTAATTATAGAGTATTTGCCTTTAATAAGGCTTATTCAATTCATTCCATCGTAAACAAGATAGATCTTGGTTTATATGAACGTCTAGGATATCAAGCTAAATTGCAAATATTAAATTTTTGGAATATTAGTGTTGATAGTAAAGTTCATGAATACCTATTTAATCCTCTTGCAAAAGTAACAAAACCGGTAGGTGAAAGTATATCACTACAAGATTTAAAATATAGAAAAGCCCCAACAGCAAAAACTGAAGGGGCTTTATTATAATGGCCGTTAAAATTTTTGTGGCTTTAAAAGTTAAATATTGAAATCATGTTATCATAATACTCCATTTTTGATCTTGGATCTTGTGCTTCCCATATACTTCTTAAAGGAGTGGCCTTAATTAATGATCGTTGGAATCGGTTCATACCCTTGTATGGACCTTTTTTTATCTCCTGTGTAGGATCATTCAACATCATTGTAGTTAAGTCACCCCAATATTTTAAAGTAGACCATGCAGCAGTAGGAGTATTAAGTAAGTTAATTACTTCAATAGGTAATATGTTACCACGTGTCTCTAATGAAGCTCTTAGAGTAAGATACGCTGCTTCTTGTTTCCACCAATTACGTTTGTCATCATCTGCCATCGCTCTTACTAAAGAAGAAATGATCATAAAACCTACTGTGGAAAATAAAACTTCATAAGTAACTCTTTTAAGACATCCTTTTTCGAAATCGTCCAATTCATCATAATGATTTTGATATAGTTCCTTTAATTGATCTATTTTGTTCTGATTAAAGTAATGTCTATATACATATTTAACTGCAGCTGGTACTTGAGCTTCGCTCCACATGCCTGTAGAATAGTTAAATTGACGTTTAGTTAAGAACTTAGTTTGTAAGTTAACCAAAATAAAGTTACGGAAGATAAGTAACAATTGTCCAATCACAGTTGCATGTAATTTACTTCTATCCAAGTCTGTTAATTGCGTGTCAATTCTGGTACCTACTTGTTTTGCCGTATTTCTAACTTTGTTTATAGTAGCTTCATCGAGAGATTTAGCGTACTCTGGTTTTATTACTAGTTTGTTGTTTTTAACTTCAAATGCATCATAAAAAGTTACACTTAGAGTATTCCATTTGGCATTGCCTTCCTTTTTACTCTTAAATCTTCTTAGGAATTCGTTTTTATTTAAGAATTTACCAGATTCAGGATCATATTTATAGTATAGACCAATTGCCAATGCCATTTTACCTTTTGTTACATAATCCGACATTTCATGTCCAAAATACCAAAAGTGTTGATTTAATGCTCTTAAAAATCTAGATTGATTAAGTTTACTAAAGGTTTGAGCATTTTCTCTTACTACACCTAAATACTCCATATAACATAGAACCTTGTCTTTGTTGTTTGAATGACCTATGTTCTTTATTGCATTTGCATATGACGGTATGATTAATTTTGTTGCTTGTGCAAGTTCCTTATTTCCAAAGTATATACCAGAAATTGCTTCGAGTCTATTTTGTATTTTGTTTGTAATAAGACCAGTAAGAATCACATTCATATTTTGAGCTATGCCTTGTATTCTAGTGTATGCAGCTAAATTAGCAGCTAACTTACCAACACTTACTGTCACATGTTTGCCTTTTGGTAAAGGAACATCTAATTCTAATGCATTCTTTTCCATACCATATACCAATTGATCTAGTACAGATTTTAATTTATCATATGTCTTACTTTCCAAACCTTGTATTCTACCACCCTTCTTATCGGTAAAATCTGTACGACTAACAAAATCAAGAGCTACTTCTAATTCTGGGGCAATTTCACTCATTTGTTCATAATTTTCTGCCATTTTGTAATAAGCAATGACAGATCCTACTATATCGTTTGTTAAAGCGTCTGGATTTGATAACATCTTAATATACCTAGTAGGTATAAGTTTAACAAGTGACCCATCTGATCGTTTAGCATTTTCCAACATATATGCATTATCATCATCCTTTACAGTGTAAGTATCTTCTATTGCATACGCTAACCCCTTTAAAATATTGTCCTTACTTCGGATTTGTGTCCATGCCCCACCTTCTATTTGTGGTAGTCTATATTTATTTTCATACTTTAAGAATTGAATCTTAGAATTTGATAATTCCATTACATCAACAAGTTTATCATAAAGCTTCTTTAAGTTTGAATCAGAAGTTATTTTACGATAATTTGCACTGTTGTCATACAATTCAGGATTTGGAATTCTTGTTTCTCCACGATCTGCATATTTAGTAAATCTTTTATCGTAGAAAGGTGATTCTTTATCGATTTCAGACCAGGATCTGTTAGGTACTTTGCGCATGTATTTAGATCTTAACTCTTTCTTCGGAACTAATTTCTTCCAAAAGGAAGCTGGTACAAGATTTCCTTCATAGTCATATCTAGCATTTATAGAAACCCACGCATTATATTCAGCTTGACCTAATTTTTCAACTCTTTCTAATTCTTCATAGAATCTAGGGTTTACTTCCCATTCAGCTATGTCCATTACTTTGGATTTCTTTGATTTATCACGAGTTTTCAAACTTTCCTCAGAAATCAATTCATCATAAGTATTAATCCACGACTTTACTTGGTCAGGCATGCTATCAACATCTACTTTACCATCTTCTCTGGTGTAAAGTCTTAACATGTTCTTTCTAGCCGTTTCATATAGTATTTGATCATCAGATTTATTTGCGTTTGATGAAAGAGTTTTAATATCGTCCCAGAATTCTTCAATTATTTGATCAACTGTATTGCGTTGTTCCCACTTAGCAAATTTTTCTGGACTTAAATTCTTTTTTGCATTTTGTAGAGCTTTGTTAAATTTTTCCATATTTGGAGTATAATGTAATTTCTCTCTTAATTTTTCATTATACTCTCTCATTTCTATTGCTATTTCTTTATCTAATCCAACTTTTACTGAACCATCTGGATAATATGGATTAGCTAAATTTCTACGTCTAGTTTCTAACTCTTGTAATTTTAGATAATCTTCATCGGATAAATCTTCTCTGTGGTAATCTCCGTTCTTATCAACGGTAGTACTTAACAATAGGTTTATTTCCATATTTATGGAATCTCTACGAGATCTTGCTTCTTCACTAAGACTGTTAGTTAGCTCGTAATACTCTGGAGTAAACTTACGAATTGTATGCTTAGCTTCCCAATCATTATTTGCTTTATTCCATTTCTTTAGTTGCTCTGGATTCAATAAACCGGGCACTTCAGCAATATCTTTATCTCCAAATCCTAACTTTTCGGCTAACTTTTTTTGATGTTCCAAGTAATCTTGATAGTGTTGACCGTAATTTAAGTCTCTTGTTATAAAGCCTGTTTTATGACCATCTTTATTTTTTTCATGCATATAAGCTAACTTAGATTTATCTACATGTGATAGTATTTCTACAAGCTCTTTACCTACTTCTAGTTCTTTTTCAGCAACATTATTTTTAGTATTAACTATCTTGTTAAGAATTATACGTACTAACTCACTATTAGAATATTGTGTATTACCTGCCCACTGATCCCATAGATTTATATCCACATCACCTTCATCTAATATTTTTTTAAGATGATCTATAGTAAATGAACCGGCTTTAGTTGCTTCTCTAATAAAATTATCTTTAGCAACAATATCTGCTAAGTTATTATAGTTTCTTACTAATTCGTAGTAGTCACCTACAGTCCTTTTTAAGTTTTGTTTTGTATCCTCAACTAATTGAGGATCATTTAAATAGTCAAACGTAGATTCATCATCCAACATGTTCTGGATATTAGTAGCAATGTTGCCATAAAAACCAATATAACCTTTCTTTATCATATCTAATTCTGCAGAAGTTATATCTAGCGGGTTATTGTACTTTTGGTTTTCATTTACTTTGGTTTGTAAAGCCTTTACTTCATTTAATGCAGATATTACATCACTTGCCATATAATCTACAAATTCAAAAGTAGCTTGATCGTTTTCCAATTGGTTTAATTTAAATTCCAACGCTCTTAATTCATCTACTTTCTTACTGTCACTATATTTCGCATATTGAATGTCTTTTATTCGCCTTGTCAAGGCTTGAATAAGTTTATTATACGTTTCATGTATTTTTTTTGGAACGTATGATGGGTTATTTATTTTATCTGAATTATTTAATAACACATCTATAGATACTTCTCCATCATTATTTAATACAATGTTTCTTATCTGTCTAAATTGTGCAGAATATATTAATGACTTTGTTCGTATAGCTTCTTTCTTATTACCATTAAAATGATTAACTAAATCTGAAAATAGCTTAGATGGCTCCCCATTGGGAGCCTTATCTAAACCATAACCATTGTTTTCTGATAACACATAATATGCAGCATTTTCATTACCCAATATCTTTGTATATTGCTTTAGTAAAGCTGCAACCTCTTTATTTTTAACATTTAAACACTGCATAATTATTCACATTCTTTTCTACGTTGTTTACCATTTGCTGTTAACTCATCAATTGAATCCTGCAAAGATGCATTTATTGCTTGTTCTTCTGTAGCTGGTTCAAATTCTATATCGTCTAATAAATCTTCTTCGGCTATTTCATTTCGCATAGAAACTTTCTTCTTATTCTCTGCTTCTGAATTTATTATAACAAAGTTTTTAGCACGTGACACAGCTACATATCTCAACTCGTTTCTTAATTGCATTACATCTTTACCATAACCAAACGTATCAATTTCATTGGAGAGTATTAAAACTTTACTGTACGTACTACCTTGTGATTTCCAAACAGTTTGTGCATATCCATAATCAATTGCTTTTCTAATTTTTAACCTGCCTTGATTGTCTTCTAAATTCTTGGTAATGTTTAATTCATTATCAATGTTAAACGCCATTTGAACCAAATCTCTATATTTAGATATTTGCTTATTCTGTTTAGCTTCTTTAGCCATTCTCCACAATCTGTCTTTATATTCTACTATTTCAAATAGCTTAGAATCTGGTTCATTTTTATCAATTACAGTAATCTGGAAGTCATCCATAATAGTACTGCCAGTAGGTCTGATTGATAATTTGAATGCTTTAAATTCTATATCACCTTTATCAGTTTTAAACTTGACAGTAGTGTCTGTTATATTTTGAATTACATAATCCCCAGAGTTTACTAATTTATAAGATCCATCAGGCTTTCTAAGTTTGTTAGAATAACCCATTATAATATCACCTTTTACAAAGGGTTTAGCAAATTTTCCGTATCTTAAAGATCTAATCTTTGAATTATACGCAGATACTGCAGCATTTGTAGCAGTTAAAACTCTAAAATGTAAAGGATCAGCATTGAACTCTTCAGAAGTAACAATCTGTTTCAGGTTTTTATCTATAATTGCATCATCCGAAGTGTACAATACTCCTTGACCTTTATCATTTATATCAGTTTGGTAACTCAATCCTTCACCTCGTCTAAGTCTGGTAGCTTCTTTTAAAATAGGATTATCACCCGTTCTTTCTACTTTGGTTAAAGTTATTTGAGGTACTCCATCAGATGTAAATACTTTAGAAATATGATCTGATTTTACAGGTCTTAATTGTGCAGAATCCCCAACATATATCACACTAACACCATCTTTAGCTACGATTTTCTGAATGTATTCATACAAACCGTCTTGCACCATTGAAGCTTCATCAATAATAATTAATTGACCTGGTTCATATTTCACTTGATTCTTAGATCTAAACTCTAGTTCTCTTAAATCCAATGAACCTTGCTCCATTGCTATATCTGTATCTGGAGTAAACCCAAATAGAGCAGAAAGCGTATATACATTAGCATTAGGATTATTTTGTTTAGTTATAACATTTGCTCTATGAGTAGGAGCAGTATATACAATGTTGCCTCTACCAATTCTGTGATCTAACCACTTACTAAATATACCAATGATAGTGGATTTACCCGTACCAGCATAACCAGATAAAGTAATTTCAGTTCCATAGTCTTCAATGAACTTCTCTAGTTCATATAAAGCTGATTTCTGTTGATCATTTAATGAGAATGGTAAATTGATTTTAAACCCATCATTAAACGTAAATACATACTCTTCTTCTACTTTCTTAGCTTCTTCTGATGCTTTTGGTAAATCTTTTGCAAGTAAAGCAGCTTCATCAGTAAAACCAAATTGATTAGCATAATCTAAGAATTCCTTAGTAGTATCTTTTTCTTTCTGAACTTCGGCTTTGATTTCAGCAACATATCTGTCTACCTTATC
>NZ_HF986133.1:880-6286 GCF_000431435.1 Veillonella sp. CAG:933 | reverse complement strand
TTATATGTTCAATTTCAGTTTACAATTAACCATTAATTACTAATATATAAAATTTTAAATATACATACACTGTTACAGGAGGTGTAATAATGAGTCAAACCATGACCAAAGAAGAATTTTTAAGTCGCTACGCCCTCGATCGAAGGGGCTCTAATAGTGTTAAATGGGACGGTTTAAAACAACGTTTCCGCACCGATGACGTCATCCCTATGTGGGTGGCTGATATGGATTTTAAGGCACCCGAAACGGTTATTGATGCTCTTACGGAACGCGCTAAACATGGTGCTTTCGGCTATTCTTTAATCAGCCCTACCTATCATCAAACCTTTATCGATTGGCTCACACGCCATCACGGCTATACGCCTAAGAAAAACTGGCTCCGCTTTACAAGCGGCACGATAACGACCTTATTCTGGATTTTGCATGCCTTCACTAAGCCAAAAGATAATATCCTTATTCTTTCACCGGTGTATTATCCGTTCTACAGCACACCTCAGGATACAGGCCGCACACCAATCTGCAGTGAACTGCAACAAGACGAAACAGGCCGCTATTATATCGACTTTGACGATGTGGAAGCAAAGATTAAAGAACACAATATTAAAGTTTTCATCCTCTGCAATCCCCATAATCCGGTGAGTCGTATTTGGTCGGAAGAAGAAATGGTTAAACTCTTCACCCTTTGTGAAGAAAATAATATACTCATCGTAAGTGATGAAATCCATGAGGATTTTATTTTTGGACCGGATCCGTTTATTCCGGCCTTAGCCGTACAAGACGGCCGCTTCAAAGATTCCATTATCACCATTACCAGTGCGTCCAAAACTTTCAACTTAGCCTCTTTACCGGTAGCGCATACCATTATTCCGAATGAAGCTCATCGCAAACAATTTGATGCCTATGTAGCCACCATCGACCATACACAGCTCCCGGTGCTGGATTTACTGGCTACAGAAACAGCTTATCAGACGGGCGATGCTTGGTTAACCGGACTGTTGGCTGTAATTAAAGACAACTACGATATTATGAAAAACACCTTGCTCGAAGCGGCTCCTAAATTAGTATTTACACCGCTGGAAGCGACGTATCTGGCCTGGGTTGATTTTAAAGCCTATGTGGCTCCTGAAGAACTGGATAACTTCATGATTAAACAGTGCCGCGTCGGCGTAAACACAAGTCCTAACTTTGCTCCAGCCACACCGGGTTTTGTACGCTTCAACTTGGCAGCCCATCCGGATACAGTGCGCGAAGCCGCCAATCGTATTATTAAAGGACTACAATCTATTAACCAAATTTAATTTTAAAGTAAACTCTCAATTTATATAAAGGTAGGAGATGCCCATGCGTCGTCACGATCGTCAGATTACTGATGAAAACACAATTAACGAACTCATTGCGCGCTGTCGTGCCATTCGTTTAGGCTTACGCGATGAGGATGAAATTTACATAGTACCGCTTCATTTTGCCCATTCTTTTGAAAACGGCCAGCATGTCTTTTATTGTCACAGTGCCCCTATGGGGCGTAAAATCGACTTAATTAAACGCACCGGTTATGCTGCTTTTGAAATGGACGGCGGCCAAGAATTACTACCCGGTGAGATAGCTTGCGATTATTCTTCAGCCTATTTCAGCATTATCGGTACGGCCGATGCTTCTTTGGTAGAAGATATGGCTGAAAAAGAAGCCGCCTTAAATCTCATCATGGCGCATTACACCGGTAAAAACCAATGGGAATATAAACCGGCTATGCTAAAAGCCATAGCTGTTATAAAACTAGTAGCTCGAGAGCTGACTTGTAAAGCTAATCAGGCTCCGGTATAAAAACAAAAAACAACATATACACTTATTAACAATACTTAAAAAGCTCCAACATCAGAATCCCAATGTTGGAGCTTTCATTATATTTGATATTTGATTTTATTCGTGCCAAATCACTCTCTAATCAAAGCTAATTAAAGGTCGCCCAAGTAGCGTTTGGCTTCGCAGTAGTTAACCATGCCTTCTACAACTTTTTTAGCGGCGCGCATAGCGAGTACTACGGTAGCCGGTTTATGTACTACGTCACCGCCGGCAAAAACGCCTTTACGGCTCGTCATACCGTACGGCATTTCACGCGTTACTACATAGCCGTCCTTGTTAACTTCAATCCCGTTGCCCGGGCCGACTAAGCGTGCATTCGGTTTATGACCGATGGCGATGATAATCTTATCGGCCGGAATCACTTCATAGTGACCGGTTGGCTGGATGGATCCGTCTTCCTGTGGTTCTTGAATTTCACAACGTAAACCTTCTACCACAACGTCCCCTTCTACACTGGACGGAGCCGCGTAGAACTTGAAGCGAATATTTTCTTCTTTCGCTTCTTCGTATTCAGACGGATTGGCACTCATGTTTTCTTCGCCGCGACGATACGCTACCGTAACCGATTCAGCACCTAAACGCACGCAAGTACGAGCTGCGTCCATAGCCACATTACCGGCACCGATTACAACAACGCGGTCACCCTTTTGAACCGGAATGGCATCATCACCGACACGACCGTTTTGATGCAATTGAACGGCTGTCAACAAAGCCATGGCTTGTAAAACACCCGGTTTTTCATCGCCGCGCATAGGAAGTTCCATCGGTACATGGGTACCGGTTGCGATGAAGATAGCGTCATAGCCTTCTTCAAATAAGGAATCGATTGTTTTATCCGGTCCGATAACCGTGTTACATTCGAATTTAACACCAAGCGCTTTAAGGCGATTAATTTCACGATGTACCACTTCTTTACTCAAGCGGAATGCCGGAATACCATAGAGCAAAATACCGCCCGGTTCATCCTGTTTTTCAAAAATCGTAACTTCATAACCAAGTTTGGCCATATCACTGGCTACGGTAAGGCCCGCAGGACCGGAACCGATAATCCCGATTTTGCCCTGATCCTTAATGATTGGTTTCATACGACGTAAGCCGTGTAAGCTTTCAAAATCCGCCGCAAAACGTTCTAATTTACCGATATTGATTGGCTTATTGGCACGATTCAAAATACAATGGCCTTCGCACTGCTTTTCACGAGGGCAAACTCGACCGCAAACGGCCGGTAAATTACTGCGTTCGCCGATAATATCATTGGCTTCCCCAAAATTGCCGCGCGCAATGGCTTGAATAAAGCGCGGAATCTCATTTTCAATCGGACAACCGGTACGGCACAAAGGCTTCGCGCAATTTAAGCAACGCTTAGCTTCCGCTAAGGCTTCCTCTAATGTATAATCAGCATCTTCCAAGTACGCATGGTGGCGAGCCTTCGCCGCTGCATCGTTGGCTACTATATTTCCTGCTTGTTGATTTGTTACTTCATTCGGTCCAACCATGGAAATCCCTCCTCTAATTCTCACTTATCAATGCCTTCATTGATGAGTCAATTTATACTATTCCTTTTCCCTATATCTTTTTTTAAAAACTAATTCTACTATACCATAACGCCTGTAGCTAGTAAATAGTTGACAAAATAAGCCATAATTAGCCGATTGACTTTTTTACAAATATTGTCAGTACAGGACCACAATAAAAGAAGCCACCATTTGAGAATGACTCAGATGGTGGCTTACAAACCTAATTATGAACTTTTTAATCCAATTACTGGATAAGACCGTAGAACATAGCGGCTACAGTGATGATACCGATTACGATTACAAAGTAGTTTGTTACGCTGCGGTATTTCTGCATTTTTGGTACTTTGAAAATAGCAACCATAGGCATTAACAAGAGAATGAAGGCGATAGCCGGACCACTCAATGTTTCGATAATACCTAAAATGCTTGGGTTAATGTAAGCAATCAAGCAGCAAGTAATGAGCATGAATGCCAAGATAATGCGGTCAACCGTTTTAGCATTTAATTCTTTTTTGTTAACATGGCCTAAATCAATAACGATGTCGCGTAAACCTTCATAAGCACCTACATAGTGACCCAAGAAGGATTTAGTAATCGCAACGAAGGCGATGATTGGAGCCAACCAAGCGATGAATGGTGTATTAAAGTGGTTAGCTAAGTAGGATAAAATGGAGATGTTCTGATCTTTAGCAGCCTGTAAATCAGCCGGAGATAAGGCGAATACGCAGCTGTAAACGAAGAACATTACAACGCCGAACATCAATAATACAGCGTATTTTTGAATATCATGACATTTTTTATCTACATGTTCATCACCGTATTCCTGACGTTCTTTCATAACGAAAGCAGAAATAATAGGGAAATGGTTGAACGAGAATACAAGAACCGGGAATGTCATCCACAAAGTCATGAGCATAGCACTGCTGCTACCGCCTTCAGGCTGGTAGGTTAAAATAGCGGTATTCCATTCAGGAATGAGGTATAAACCGATAACCAATAAAGTGGCAATAAACGGATATACCAAGTAACTCATAATACGTACGATAATATCCTGACCCATACGAACGATGGCCAATAAACCAACAATTACAGCTACCGTAATTAAAGCACGATCAACGCCGGCAATACCGAGCTGATTCTGTAGTAAGCTGTCAGTCGTGTTGGTAATCGCTACGGAATATAATAACAAGATTGTATAAATACCAACAAAATAAACTACATTGAATACACGAGCTGCCGTAGGCCCCCAGAATTCTTCAACCGCACCGATGATACCTTTATCAGGTGAAGAAGCGGACATAACAAAGCGCGCTAATGCACGGTGAGCCAAGAATGTTACCGGGAATGCAAATAAGGTAATCATCAATAATGGCCAGATGCCGCCGATACCTGCGTTGATTGGCAAGAATAATACGCCGGCGCCGATGGCTGTACCGAATAAACCTAACATCCAAGTCGTATCTTCTTTGTTCCATTTGGAGGCATCTAATGTTTTAGTAATACTTTCGCGAATTGTTGTTTGTTCGCCATATACCGGTAATTCCTCCTGAACCGGTATGTCCTTTTGGACTACTGTTCTTTCATCTAACATACCTTTACTCCTTAATAGTAAAACCTGTAAAACCTAAAAACAACACTTTTCGTCCTTTTCTAAAACCTGCCCCCAAGTATCCGTTCAGAAAAGACATCTTATGTATGTATGATAGCATAGCATACCTAAAATGACAACTAATCATCATGATTGTATTGCATAGAGTGTACTTTCTGAGTGTTCAATTATTTATAATCAAACAATTAATAGTAAACATACATAAATTATAATATTAATCAGAATATTTTCACTTAATATTTTTGTATTATATTATATTAATTACTATTTTATAATATTTACGAAGTATTACTCATATTTTCATAAAAATAAGGTGTAATATCCACCCCATAAAAACATTCTTAAATTCAACTTATTGTTATGATTTTTATCGGTTTTTCTTGATTAGTTTCTGTAAAAATTACTCAAATATTTATTAAA
>NZ_HF986133.1:0-845 GCF_000431435.1 Veillonella sp. CAG:933 | reverse complement strand
ATATTTATTAAATGGCTCGTCTTATGAGTATTCTGTATAATTAATACGCAATTTGTGAATGAATATCAATTATGTATACTATCCGTTGCTATTATACATATTTACATATATAATGGATTTATAGGGTTTGTCACTGTTTTTTTACTATAAATGTGTTTTTCAGACTTACTATGTTACTGTATTTTTATGAAAGGAAGATGTTAACGTATGAGTGGACGCTATGAAGTAAAATTTAGATATAAAAGTACCAGCCCAACCTCGCGGGGCAGTGTCAATGCCACAACAGTAACGGCTACCAGTATATCTGATGCAAGGAATCAGGTTATTGCTTCCCATAGTTACGGTAAGGGTGTAACCATTATTTCGGTGGTGAAGAAGAGTTAAGAAGTATTACACAAAGAGAAGCCTCACAGAACAAAATTCTGCGAGGCTTCTTAATTATCTCTTAAAATTCATAATAATCGTCTTTGCCGATATGTATAAAATACACTTCACACATAGTATAGCCTTCGGCCTTCACCGCATCAGCAATGCACTGTGCCATCTGTTTTTCCATAGCAACACCACGATCATACTGTAACACTTCCACTAAAGGATACATGTCATGGATTTTACCATCACGAAAATACTTTGTTTCCGGACATTCTAAGGTAAAATAGTCTACCGGTGTATCAGACAATTCAGCCAGCTGTTTAGGCAAAGCAATACTTAACTTTTGAACAACGTCAGGTATAACACCTTTGAAGATTAATTGGGGCATGATTACTCCTTACCACTTTAATAAATTGATATTATTTTTCAGTATGTATTTTTTACTTACAACCTACTTGCAACTACTTACAACC
>NZ_HF986132.1:0-1262 GCF_000431435.1 Veillonella sp. CAG:933 | reverse complement strand
CAAACCACCCGTTCTACGGGTGGTTATGATTACTATTTATATGCAAGGGGACAGATATGGCAGTTTTTGATGTGGCTATTGTAGGCGGCGGTCCCGCCGGCTTATCAGCCGCTTTAACGGCACGTGTTCACAATAAATCAGTGGTGTTATTTGAAGCCGCCGGTTTTGGTGATAAATTACGACGTGCCTCTAAAATCAATAATATTCCGGGGATTATGACCATCAGTGGCATAGATTTTATGGAAAATTTATTGGAACAGACATTAGCTTATGACCCGGTTATTGTGAAAGAACGTGTTCAATCCGTTTTTATCGGTGAACCGTTTACACTGATGACGGCAGATAATGTGTTCCAAGCGAAAAGTGTTATTTTGGCTACCGGTGTAGCTATGAGTAAAACCGTGCCCGGCGAGCGTGCTTTGCTTGGCCGCGGTGTAAGTTACTGCGCCAGCTGTGACGGACACTTTTTTGAAGACAAAGATATAGCCGTATATATTAATACGTTGGCTTATCAGCAGGATGTGGAATTGTTGGCTTCGCTGGCTAAAAACATGAACCTCTACATTGGCGGTGCTTTACAACTGCCCGGTGAGTGGTTGGACAGCTTGCCGTCTTCCGTAGTAGTACATAAGAAAGCGATTGTGCAAAGTGTAGAAGGTGAAAAGGCCGTTACGGCGATTCATACTAATGAAGGTATGAAAACAGTGGATGGCGTATTCTTCTTACGCGATACGTATCCGCCTGAAAATTTGGTAGAAGGTGTGATTCTTGACGGTAATTCAGTGGCCGTTAATCGTCATATGGAAACTAATTTCAAAGGCTTATTTGCTGCCGGCGATGTAGTGGGAACGCCGCTACAGGTAGCTAAAGCAGTCGGTGAAGGTCAAATGGCAGCGTTTGGTGCCGTGGCATATTCAAGCGGATACTGATGTAGTCTATGTAGCGTAATTGCAGCATGAACTAAAAATAAGTAGTTCGACTTAATAAGAAAACCCATGCCGGTGAGCTATATCATTGGCATGGGTTAAAAATTTTAAAAAAATAAAAATTAGGGGTTGACGAATAACCTTCAAATGGATATACTAATTAAGTCGCTGCAACAAGGCATGACAAAAACCAACAGGATAGTTTGAAAAGTGTTAATTAAAAATGCTTTAAAAACTTTTAAAAAGTGGTTGACATGAACTTGATGACGTGATAATCTATATAAGACGTCGCGTTAAAGCGATGAAGCAGATCTTTGAAAACTGAACAATGTAAGG
>NZ_HF986131.1:0-1512 GCF_000431435.1 Veillonella sp. CAG:933 | reverse complement strand
TAGTGGCTTATGGTCTACTTAGGATTATTTATGAAAACTATTAACATTAAATATAATCAATATGGCAACAAAAATTAAATTCAATTTTAAAAAAGCGAAATTTAAAATAGCTTGGTTAAAAGCATTAAAGGTAATTTTTGGTCTTGAATTACAAACAGCTAAAATTGCTGTAGATTCTGGAGAATTTTACTACACACTCAGAGATAATGAAACTTATGAAGCTATTTGTATTAAAGTAGCAGAAGTATGTGGAACTATAGGTGAATCCTTTTTCTCAGAAGAAGAAATTAAAAATGTGATGTCTGTTGTAGAACCACAAATAGAATCACAAAGTACAAAAAATATAAATACTACAAATAATTCTCGTAATATACAAGAAATTACTCCAAATGTAGTAAAAGTGGGTTCAGTATATATTCTTACTGAAGAAGAATACAACCATCTTTATAAATGTCGTGGTTTATTAATGGATATGTTAGGTACATATAAACAATTTCTACAAGCTTATGAATCCTTTAAATAAATCTTCATTAAAATGTCTTTTATATGTGTTACTACTATTGGTAGTAGTAGCTGGGGGTATCTACACCATAGCTATTACAGGAGAGTTAATAATAACCTCATTAGGTATGGGTGTTATACTAGGTTTGTTCTTTATTTTAATTAATAAAGAATCTCAAAGAATAGAAAAGTATTTATACGAGGAAGAACAAAAACAACAAGATTAAAAAGGCAATATTGCACAGTTTTATTAATAAATCAATTATTTCTATGAACAAGTTTCGAGACGTAGCCATTGGGCTACTTTGCATCGTACTATTAGGAGGAATCCTGTGGTATGGGTACGATAAGTACCATGGTACAGAAGCTCAAAAAGCTTCAGAATCAACTAAAACTGAGGTCATTATTCCTACTTTGGAAGAAAGACTTAACGACTGGAATGTTGAAAAGCATGACATGGAATTGTATGATTTGTGTATGGAACTTCCAGAACAAATCGTACGTACTATTCTTAATAGAATAGGTACGACTGCAACGTATGAAGAGATTGCTGAAGAGTATCTCCGTAATACAAACTATTATATTAGTATGCAGTTAAAAGAAGTTATGCCGGGAATAACAGGTCCAGATGCTAAGAATGCTAAAGTGGAAATAAAGACTGAAGTAAATAGGCCGGAAAAAGAAAGTGAGAAAGCTGTCAAAGTACCAATTACGGTAATAGATAGTATTAAATGATCATGATTGCAATAACTTTTTTGAATTTCTGACTTATAATTCATTTATATGCATTGCCTGTGAAGGTAGTGCATATTTTTATTATTAGATCATCAGAAGATGACAAGCATGTGGGGCGTAAGTAGTATTTTTATGCGGGAGAAGAAGAATGGCAATTGTTCTAATTAGTACTGATAATTGCAAATACTATGATCGTGCGGACGTTAAAATCATGCCGTTAATAAGAATTGTACTGGCAATACAATTCTGCTACAACGTAAAATATGTTAGATAGCC
>NZ_HF986130.1:0-1822 GCF_000431435.1 Veillonella sp. CAG:933 | reverse complement strand
AGGAGGACTATGCGCTATAAGAAAAAAGAATCCGAACTAAACCATCCGCATTTTGTAGCGGTACGACTGTCGGATATGGAACTGCATCTTTTGGATCAGAGTGCATCTGCATTAGGAATCTCACGGTCAGAATATCTCCGCAAAATGCTGGCGGAGAAAGAAATACAAAACAGGATTGAGATTGTTACAGATATGGAATCACTTCGCAAGCTGGTCAGTGAATACGGAAAAATCGGTTCCAACCTGAATCAGATTGCCCGGTATTTCAACAGCGGGGGAGAGCGTTCCCTTGCAATCGAATCTGAAATCCATCAATGCATTGCAGACCTTTTCCAATTACGAAAACAGGTTTTGCAACTGGCAGGTGAAACAAATGGCAGTTCTTAAACACATCAAAAGCAGAAATGCTGATTACTCCGCTGCCATTGATTACCTGCTTTTTCAGCATGATGAAAAGACAGGGAAAAAAATCCTGGATGAATTTGACCGGAACATTCTTCGTGAAGAATTCTACATGGACGAATTGAATTGTGATCCGATGTCTTTCGATAAGGAATGTCAGATCACGAATGCCCGGTTTCATAAAAATCAAAAACCTTCCGAGATCAAAAGCCACCATTACATCATCAGCTTTGATCCTGCAGATGGACCGGAATGTGGACTGACCGGGGAAAAGGCACAGGCGCTTTGTCTGGAACTTGCGAAAAAAATATTTCCCGGCTATCAGGCACTGGTTGTGACACACACAGACGGCCACAATGCATCCGGAAACATTCACACCCATATTGTGATCAACAGTGTCCGGGAATACTCTTCCGAAAGAGAACCATATATGTCACAGCCACACGATCATGAAGCTGGCTACAAACACTGGTCCACCGATAAATTTCTAAAATATTTCAAACAGGAAGTTATGGATATGTGCCACCGTGGGTCTTCATCAGATTGATCTTCTGCAACCTGCTGAAGTAAAGATCACACAGGCAGAATATATGGCAAAACAATCCGGTCAGGATCAGCTGGAAAAGATCAATCAGAAAATTATGGAGGATGGTCTGACACCAACATCAACGGTCTTCCAGACACAGAAACAGTATCTGAGAAATGCGATTGATGCGTGTGCTGCTCTGTCCGATAGTTTTGAGGAATTTCAGTCAAAACTTCTGGAACAATATCAGATTTCTGTCACCGAACACAGAGGCAGATACAGCTATCTTCACCCGGACCGGCAGAAACGAATTTCAGAATGCTCCCTCGGAACCAGATATGGAAAACAGCATCTGGAACAGGCGTTTTTACAGAAAAATCCGATGGCTGTCTTGTATGTCAGATCTCATCTGCGGTTGGTTTTGGATCTGCAGTCAAATATAAAAGCCATGCAGAGTTCGGCATACGCCCGCCGGGTTAAAATCACCAATATACGATCCGGAACATGGCAGACCTGATGGAATTGTATCACCAGCGAATCGATCCATAAGTAAAGATAAGGCTTGATAGCCATACCCTTGTTTTCTACATTTCTTCAGTAATTCAATTGCCAGTTCCGGCACCTCTTTGGTAAGATTTTTATGCCACAATATCCCACAAATTCTCCCGTTTTTTTGCTGAATATACTATAATTTGCAGCATTCTTATTCATAAACTCTTCCCACAAATACTTTCTGTATGTCTCATTTTCGAATTCATGTTTCAAAAAAGAACAATCATACGATACGCTCAAAATCAAATCTTTTTGTTCTTCTGCAACAAAAAATGTGCGGTCACCTTGTTGTCCATCGAAACAACAAGGTGACCCTTAGTTTATCAAGGGAATTGGTTCCCC
>NZ_HF986129.1:0-1096 GCF_000431435.1 Veillonella sp. CAG:933 | reverse complement strand
TACACGAGGTATCGATATCACTATGGACTCTATTAATCATAACACATCATTACGTACAAACAAACACTTATCTTACGCAGAACGCTTTCATATTGAAAAACAATTGCAAGCGGGTGCTTCAAAACTGTCGATTGCTAAAGCTTTAGGCCGTTCTCGTACAACCATTCATGCTGAAATTCAACGAGGTACTGTTGAACAAATAAAGGCTGGTAAACGGGTCATGGTGTATCTAGCCGATCATGGACAGGCAAAGTATGAAACCTCTCGTAAAGGCTCGTTTAATACTCGAAAAGCCGGTATGATTACACCTTTTCTTACTTGGGTTGAAGACCAGGTATTGGAGCATAAATGGTCATTTGATGCTGCCGTAGGCTATGCATTGCGTAAGTGCTTGTTTGTACGTAATGAAATGGTGTCTACTAAAACTTTATATAACTACCTTCATGAAGACCTTCTCCGCGTTAAACCAATGGATTTACCGCTAGTGCTACGCCGTTCAATGCGTAAAGCTATTACGCGTAAGCACAAGAAAAATCTAGGTAAGTCTATTGAACTACGTGATGAATCTGTTTTGACTCGCGAGGAATTTGGAAATTGGGAACTCGATACCGTTCGAGGCATTAAAGATAAGCATGATGAAGTAATTATCTCTCTATTAGAACGTAAAACACGAATTTATGTAACGTTACGGTCACCTTCCGCTAAAGCAGTTGACATAAAAAACACGCTACACAACTGGCTATTAGGCTTTAGTACCGATATTTCATTACAGCAACTCTGCAAGACAATTACAGCTGATAATGGCCTTGAATTTGCGTCTATTACTGAACTTGAAACAGAGAATTTACAGATCTTTTTTGCTCATCCATATGCCGCATGGGAACGTGGCTCTAATGAACGACATAATGGTTTATTACGCCGCATTATTCCTAAAGGAACACCAATTCGTGACGTATCCGAAACAACACTTCGCCGGGCAACCGACTGGTGTAATTCCTTACCTCGTAAGATCCTAAATTACCGTACGCCGCAAGAAGCCTTTGTTGAAGAAGTTAAGAAGTTAGTGGATTTACAAAGTGTTCAATTTGATATTGCA
>NZ_HF986128.1:0-43184 GCF_000431435.1 Veillonella sp. CAG:933 | reverse complement strand
CAAAAGCGGCTGTGACAACGGAAAGGGACAAATTTAAAATTGCCACAATGGGTGCAGACATACATAGCTCCGCCAAAGGAAGGATCGCCACAGCCCAACATCTTATCGATATTTTCCATCTCAGTCTTTCTGGGATGAAGGGTATATTTTATTTCTTCATAATAGTCGGTAAAGATTCTTTGTAAGATATTCATAAGTCTATTATGCAGGAAAAAGGAAGAAAAAGAAACCCCCTGACCCCTCAAGATTGAGGGGAAGGGGAGCTGAATAGGCGAAGCCTATTTTTATTTTGAAAAAGGTGGAAAGAAATGCGAAATATGAAGTTGATGGTGTCAAAACGGTGCAAAAAACTTGCATATTATGGAATACTTTGGAAAAAATAATATATAAAAAATCCATGAGATGATAGACTTGTTAAAAAAAGTATGGTAGTATAAATATGAAAATAAGATGGGGCTGTTATATGCAAAATAAGATATGCATACGGAGGATGGATATGCTAATTAAAAACACTTCTATTTCGATAAAATATAAAAAAATAGATAATCTTAAAAAGAATTATTTCTTAAATGAGAATATTTTAAAGGAGCATTTTAATGAAGCGACGGTTTTGCCTATTCCAGATGACGCTCCATTAGAAATACCAAGGATTATTATAAAGTCGTCAAATGAACATTCGCAATTGAACATATCGCCCATTGCTTCTACATTGCAAATTAATTATAATGATGGATTTGAAAAAAATTGGAAGAATTGTGAGCAGTATATTCAACAGAAAATGAAAACAGTTTTTTCTTTTTTAAATATTTTGACTAATAACGAATACGAATATATTGGTGCTATTACGGAAGTTTTATTAGATGAGTACATGAAAGATGGAGCTCAAATTTTAGCACATAATTTATTGAAAAACAATGATGATTCCTCAATTTATGATTTAAACATAAGATATACTTTCGTTGAAAATGATAATATTTTTGTTAATATCATGTTGCAGAACGCAAGACTTTTCAAAAATGGAATAGATGCTGATGTCGCTGGAAGTTTATCAATAGACAATCAAGTGTCAGAATCTATTGGAGTAGTGATTGATATAAATGATAGATATGGGTATAACACTTGCAATGATTATAAAACAGATAGTAGTAAGTTAGATTTTATTATTACTAAAATGACGGATGTAATGGATAGTAAATTGAAGGGACTTTTAGAGAAAGGAGCGTATTAGTATGGGCAATGTTATTAAAAATATTAGTACAACAGTTGCTGTATTAGGTATAGCCTTTTCAGTAGCTGGAAATAGTAGTATAGTTGTATCTGGAAACTATGCCGTTCCTAATTATGAGTTGTTTGCAGACGCTTCTAAAAAAAGTGAAAATAGTAGTATAATTGGATATAGTCAAAATAACATATATATTGATAAAAGAAGTACACGCCTTGAAAGAATGTCAGAGGAATCTTTTGGAGAAATGAGAGACGCTACAAAAGAAGAACTTGAAGGAGTAGATCAATATATTAAATCTATTTCAAACTCTACGGGAATAGATTTCTTCGATTTATGTTAAGAGAATTTATTGACTTTGTAGATAGCGTTTTACCATCAGTCTCTCCTGATTTTAGAGATGGAGCAAAAAATGCTGTTTCACAATTCGAGAAAGACGGGCAACAAATTAATTATCTTACAGCAACTTTATTGCCAGAGTTATCCCAAGGTGATATTATTTCACAAGTGCCATTTACATATTTTGAAGAGGATGGTAGACAAATGATATTTACCGCTGATGCTATGGTAATATCTACGTCATGTCATATAGATCAAAAAGATAAGCTGTTAATGGTTCCGGTTCTTCCAATCGATTCATTTACTGGGAATTTAGTGGAATTAAAAAAGAATATGGTATTTGATTTTATGTATATACCAGATTCCTCTATGAGTAAAAGATATGTATGTTTTAATTTGATGACATCGTATAACAAAAAACTCATTTGTGGTGGAATTGAAAACGGAAGAATTAGAAGAATTTCTTCTTTAAATCAGATAGGTTATTACTTTTTTATTATAAAATTATCTGTATATTTGATGAGAAAAGAAGATCCTACTACTCTGGATTTTAGAAAATGTTTTGCAAAAGCCGTATAAATAACGTAGGGGATGTGAAAAAACTCGATTGAGTTTTTTCGCATCTCCCTTTTTGTACCTGTTGTGTATAAATGACTGAAATCATGCGCAAAGAAAGCGCACTTCCCCTACCCCATAGAAATTCTTTTTTTGAATCTATGCGGCAGTTTTGTTTCTCATCCTTTTTTTCTGATATTTATATAGATTGTGACCTATCGCCACGAGTAAAACTTCCAGTTGTAAACGGTAAAACCCGAGTACCTTTTTTATATGTTCAGCTTATGTCATAATTACACTCAACAAAAACTACAGAGTCAAAAAAGTTAAGTATTCAACTTTTTTGACCGACTATGCAAGGAGTGGTGATTATGTCTACATAAACGAGTCTGATTGCACAGCAGACTAGAATCCGGGAATGGGCAGAACAGGTCCGTGACTGTCAGAGCAGACCAAAGGGAATGGATGTTGAAACATGGTGTGCCCAGAATAATCTTACAAAAGCGAACTACTATTATCGGCTTCGAAGAGTTCGGGAAGTATATCTGGAACAGTTCCGGGAAACCTCACCTGAGTTTATCGAAATATCGAATCCAAAGCCTCAAATAGCAGAAGCAGAAAAACTTTCATCTTCAGATAGTACAGGTGCAAGACCAGTGATTAAACTGACGAATCCACAAGGCTTTTCAGCAGAAATTTTTTCAAATGATTTGGCTGAATTGTTACAGCTTTTCATCAAGGGATTTTGCCATGCTGAATGATGGAACTGGATTTAAAAAGATTTATTTAGCGATGGGATTTACAGATTTACGCCGGGGAATTGATGGTCTGGCAAATATTGTCCGATTTCATTTTCGTTTGGATTCTTATGATAAAAATACTCTGTTCCTTTTTTGTGGCAGACGTAGCGACCGGATTAAAGCTTTGCTCTGGGAAGGGGATGGATTTCTACTTTTGTATAAACGGTTGGATAACGGAGCATTTCATTGGCCAAGGTCTGCAGATGAAGCATTGGAGATTTCAGAAGAACAGTATCGTATGCTGATGCAAGGTCTGGAGGTGGTTGCAAAACATCCAATCAGAGCATTAGAAGAGCCACCTGACCTTATGTAGATTGTGCAGAATGCTGAAAATAAAAAATGCAAAAATCGAACCAATAAAAGAAATATCCACAATCATAGAAGATGTATCCACAAAAGACTTGTCTGAAAAGCAGTTCTGATTTTACCAGCCAGGTCTATGTGGATAATCCATCTGAGGTGTCAGAAAATCCTGACATTTCAGATGTGTTATCCACCGTCATAATGCTGAATCCTGAAAGTGACGGATTAGCGGTAATACAGGAAATCTGTTATAATTAAGTCTAGCAAAAAAAGACTGGAGTTCTGATTATGGCAGTAAAGTACACAAAAGAACAACTGAATAAACTGGACAAGGACTTTATCATCGAATTGTTCCTGGGACTTCAGGAGCAGTTAGAAGGACTGAATGGTCAGACACAGGTATTAAATGATAAGATGCAGTTATTGATGGAACAGGTTATCTTAGGAAATAAGAATCGTTTTGGAAGAAGCAGTGAAAAAATGTCCGATCCTGAGCAGTTCTGTTTCATGGAAGTAGATGGAAATATTGTATTTTTTAACGAAGCGGAAGCCGTCTGTGATCTGGAGACTCCGGAACCAGACGATCTTGAATTAAATGTATCGAAAAAGAAAAAGCAGTCTGGAAAGAAAGCTGCTGATATCTCAGGACTTCCAGTACTGAGAATCGATCATTATCTGAGTCTGGAAGAGCTGACAGAAGAATTCGGCGAAAACGGCTGGAGACAACTTCCGGATGCAATTTCAAGATGTTATAAGTTCATTCCTGCAAAAGTAGAAGTCGAAGAACATCACATCGGTGTTTATGCCAGTAAAAAAGATGAACACATGGTAAAAGCACCTCATCCAAAGAACTTACTTCATGGAAGTCTTGTTTCGCCGTCTTTAGGTGCTGCTATTATCAATGGAAAATATGTGAATGCTGTACCGCTCTATCGTCTGGAAAAAGAATTCGAACGATATGGGCTTGCAATCTCAAGACAGAACATGGCGAACTGGATGATTCGATTAGGGGAAGAATATCTAGGAGTTATGTATGATTATCTTCATGAGCTTTTGTACGATTATCATGTGATACAGGCAGATGAAACTCCAGTCCTAGTGAATAAAGATGGACGGAAAGCCGGAAGCAAGAGCTGGATGTGGGTATATCGTTCCGGATATCTGTATAAAGAACGACAGATAGTCCTATATGAATATCAGAGGACACGAAACCAAAGTCATCCCCGGACATTTCTGAAAAATTATTCTGGGATTTGTGTTACAGATGGTTATCAAGTCTATCACAGCCTGGAAAAAGAACTGGAAGATCTGAGGGTAGCCGGATGTTGGGTTCACTGCCGTCGAAAATTCAACGATGCATTAGAATTGATACCGAAAGAGCATCAGAAAGAATCCATCTTATTCCTGATTATGAAACAGATACAGGCAATCTCTCGGGAAGAAAAGAAATTGTCAGAACTATCATCGGAGGAACGATTTGTTCAGCGTCAGCTAGTGGTAAAACCACTGGTAGATGCTTTGTTTGTGTACCTGAAACAAAATCAAAATAAAATCTCAAAGAGTAATAAGATGCACGAAACATTCACATATGCTTTGAATCAGGAACGATATCTGCGGGTATTTCTGGAAGATGGGGATGTTCCGATGGATAACAATGCCAGTGAACGGGCAATACGTGGATCCTGCATTGGCAAGAAGAATTGGGAAATGATCGACACCATCAATGGTGCAAATAGTTCAGCAATTATTTATAGCATAGCAGAAACAGCGAAAGCGAATAATCTGAAACCGTATGATTTTTTGAATACCTGCTCACAGAGCTTCCAAAACATGCAGATGATACAAACCGAGATTTTCTGGCATCACTTCTGCCATGGTCAGAAACATTGCCGGAATATATCAGGAAACCTACGAAAATAGAGAATAAATAGAATGGTCGCAAAAAGCGGCCACATAATATCAAGGTACTCGGAATTTACCGTTTACAAAACAACAGTGAACTATGAGAAGAATAAGAGATAAGGCGGTGTGCTATGAAGTTCATGCATATATCGGATCTTCATCTTGGAAAACGAGTGAATGAATTTTCTATGCTGGAAGATCAGAAGGATATCTTAAGAAAAATATTGAAAATCGCAGATGAAGAAAAACCGCAGGCACTTCTGATCGCGGGAGATGTCTATGATAAGTCCATACCTACGGTGGAGGCGATCCAGCTTTTTGATGATTTTCTGTGTGAGTTGTCGAAGAGAAAAGTGCAGACATTTATTATAAGTGGAAATCATGACAGTGCGGAGAGAATGGCATTCGGTGGACGTCTTATGAAAGAAAGCGGTGTATATGTTGCACCGGTGTATGCGGGGAAAACACAAGCAGTTGTTCTGGAAGATGAATGGGGAGCGATAAATATTTACTTGCTGCCTTTTGTGAAGCCTGCAAATGTAAAGAGATTTTTTGAAGATGAGCAGATAGAAAATTATACAGATGCCATACGAGTGGCTGTGGAGCAGATGAAATTAAATACTGACGAGAGAAATGTATTAGTGACGCATCAGTTTGTGACAGGAGCAAAAAGAAGCGAATCGGAAGATATTTCTGTTGGTGGAACAGATAATGTAGATGCGTCTGTTTTTGATGAGTTTGATTATGTGGCGCTCGGACATATACATGGACCACAGAAGATTGGAAGAGAGACGGTACGTTACTGTGGAACTCCTTTAAAATATTCTTTTTCAGAAATTCATCATAAAAAGGCTGTGACGATTGTGGAGATGAAAGAAAAGGGAAATGTAGAGATTAGCACAAAAGAATTAGCCCCTCTTCGTGATTGGTGTGAGATGAAAGGGACTTATATGGAACTGACTGAAAAGGCATACTATGAAAATCTTGATCAAGACAGCTATATGCATATCACATTGACTGATGAAGAGGATATTCCGGAGGCAGTGCGAAAACTGCAGGTTATTTATCCGAATTTAATGAAACTGGATTATGACAATCAGAGAACAAGAGGAAAAGCTGCATTTCTGGAGGCTGCAGAGGTAGAAGAGAAAACTCCATTCGATATTTTTGAAGAATTATACGAAAAGCAGAATAATCAGGAAATGAATGAAGAACAAAAGAAACTTATTCATGACCTGATAGAAAAAATCTGGGAGGGTGGACATTGAGACCAAAACGATTGAAACTATCTGCATTTGGACCTTATGCAAGTATAGTTGAATTAGATATGGAAAAGCTTGGAATGAAAGGTCTTTATCTGATTACCGGGGACACAGGAGCGGGAAAGACAACTATTTTTGATGGGATTGTTTATGCGTTGTATGGACTGCCAAGTGGGGAAAATCGAGAACCGGCAATGCTTCGCTCAAAATATGCAGAAGCGCATGTGCCTACGGAGGTGGAACTTTTTTTTGAAAACGGTGGACAGGAGTATAGGATCCGTAGGAATCCAGAGTATGAACGTCCAGCAAAAAAAGGTGGAGGAATTACACTGCAGCGGGCGGAAGCGGAACTGATTTATCCAGATGGACGAGTTGTAACAAAGCAGAAAGAAGTGAACAAAGCAATTATCGAAATTCTGGGACTGGATAGAAATCAATTTCTTCAGATTGCTATGATTGCACAGGGAGATTTTTTGAAACTATTATTGGCAGACACAAAAGAACGGCAGGGGATTTTTCGCGAGATTTTTAAAACTGGTTACTATCAGATCCTTCAGGAGAAACTAAAAAGTGAATCAGGTAAACTTTCGGATGAACTGGAATTTGCAAGAAGAAGTGTGAATCAGTATCTGGAAGGTGTGAGTGTAGACTTTACTCAGATTCCGCTGACAGAAGCAATTGATGAAATTCAGAATCTAGTGGACAAAGATCAGTTGGATGTGGAAAACTTGAGCGAAAAAATAAAAAATGTGCAAAAAGAGTTAGAGAAAGTACAGGAACATTTGCAGAAAGCACAGACGAGATCTCAGACACTTCGTACGCTGGAAGAGGCAGAAACAAAGTATCAGAAAATCAAGATTCAAGAAAAAGAGCTTTCCGCAATTTTGAAATTTCAAGAGAAAAAACAAACAGAACGTGATGGGCTGGAAACAGCGATTGCACATATACAGGAAGAAGTGTTGGTTTATCAGAAGCTGGAAGAAAAGAAAAAGAAATTAATAGAAAGAAAAACATTTCTTGAGAAACAGGAAAAGAAGCTCTTGAATCAAAAATTAGAGATAGAAAAACTTCAAGAACATTTACAGGAAGACAAAACTGAAGAAAAAATGTTGGAAAATGAACCGAAGAATCAGGCGGAACTACAGTTTCAGAAAGAAAAACTGGATCTGAAAAAAGAAGAACTGGATGCATTTGTGAAAAATATAAAGCAGTATCAAACATTATGTGGAAATCTTACAAAGCTTCAGAAACAATATGTAGATAAAACGCAGATGGCACAAGCACGAAAGGAAGAATACGACCAGGCATATCAGACATTTTTAGATGGACAGGCAGGGGTACTGGCGAGACATTTGAATCCTGGAGAGCCATGCCCGGTGTGCGGTTCCAGAGAGCATCCGAGGAAGGCTGCAGCTATGGAACATGTGCCATCTCAGGAAGAGCTGGATCAGTTGCAGGAGCATTTGGAACTGGCACGGACAGAGATGGAAAATGCAAGTAAAAAAGCAGCGGAATTGGTGGGAAAAGTGGATCTGCAAAAGAAACAAATCATGGAAAAGGAGAAGATGTTAGCAGAGCCAATGGAATCAGAAAATTGGAAAGTGCAAGATATTCAAAGCCAGATCAATAACAAGCAGGTAGAACTTGCAGAGCGGGAAAACAAGCTTACAGAGCAGATTCTGGATAATACCAAAAAGGTCAAATATTATAAAAATCTTCAAAAGCAAATTCAGAATACAGAAAAGAAGATCGTGGAGAAGCAGGCAGAGCGGGAGGCTTTGAGCGGAAAAATTACAGCGTTGAATGCTGAAATACAGACGGAGAGCAGGCAGCTTGAAGAACAAAGCCAGAATCTTAAGTTTGAAGATGGGAAATTGGCGGAACAGGAGCTTCGCAATCTGCAGATGAAGAAGGTACGGTTAAAGCAGCAATATGACGAGGCGCAGAAAAATGTACAGAAATGCAGCGGTGAGGCTCGAAAACTGGAAGGTCAGATGGAACAGTGCCGCAAACAACTTGAAAATCTGGGAGAGTTTAGCATAGAGAAAGAACAAGACGAAAAAAGATGTCTGGAAGAAATACGGACAGAACAGGAACAGTGCTTAAAAGACATACAGGTGCGTCTTGCAGCGAATCAGAAAGCATTGGCGAAAATCCAGAAAAAGTCAAAAGACATTATTGAACTGGAACAAAAATGGACTATGGTAAAGGCGTTATCTAATACGGCTAACGGGAACATTTCCGGAAAGGAAAAAATCATGCTGGAGACCTATGTGCAGATGACATATTTTGACCGGATACTGGAGCGCGCAAATGTGAGATTTATGGTTATGTCGGAGGGGCAGTATGAGCTGGAAAGGAGTATTGTAGCAGGGAATAACCGGAGTCAGAGTGGTCTGGAACTGGATGTAATTGATCATTATAATGGGACAAGACGAAGTGTCAAGACACTATCCGGAGGTGAATCCTTTAAAGCCTCCCTATCCCTGGCACTGGGTCTGTCAGACGAAGTTCAGTCCAGAGCAGGAGGAATAAGGCTGGATACGATGTTTGTGGATGAAGGATTTGGTTCACTGGATGATGAATCCCTGGAACAGGCAATGAAAGCACTTGCAGGGCTCTCAGAAGGAAACAAGCTAGTTGGAATCATCTCACACGTTGGCGAATTAAAAGAACGCATCGATAAACAAATTATAGTGACAAAAGAAAAAGCAGGGGGAAGCAGGGCAGTAATTGTATAATTTTAATTACAGCATTTTTGAAATGAAAAGATTGTGATAATGGAAACTCTGGTGTAAGATAGAAATTAGAAATATATTTACTGATTAGGAGGACTGAATATGTTATACATAGGCGTTGATCTTGGAACTTCTGCAGTGAAACTTTTACTGATGGACGAAAACGGAAATATCCAGAAAATTGTGTCTAAGGAATATCCATTATATTTCCCGAAACCGGGCTGGTCAGAGCAGCATCCGGAAGACTGGTATATAAAGTCCATGGAAGGAATGAAGGAGCTGACAAGTGAATGCGATAAGAGTCAGGTGGCTGGCATCAGTTTTGGCGGACAGATGCATGGGCTGGTAGCACTGGATAAAGACGATCAGGTGATTCGCCCGGCAATTCTTTGGAATGATGGAAGAACCGGAAAGCAGACCGATTACCTGAATCAGGTCATTGGCAGAGATAAATTATCCGAGTACACGGCGAACATTGCATTTGCGGGATTTACAGCGCCAAAGATACTTTGGATGAAGGAAAATGAGCCGGAAAATTATAAGAAAATCGCAAAGATTATGCTGCCAAAAGATTATCTGGCTTACCAGCTTTCAGGTTCGTTCTGTACAGATGTGTCGGACGCTTCAGGCATGCTTCTTATGGACGTTAAAAACAGATGCTGGTCAAAAGAAATGCTAGAAATCTGCGGTATCACAGAAGAACAGCTTCCGAAATTATATGAAAGCTATGAAGTCGTAGGCATTTTGAAACCAGATGTGGCAAATGAACTGGGATTTTCAGAAAGTGTAAAAGTGATTGCAGGAGCCGGGGACAATGCGGCAGCGGCAGTCGGTACAGGAACGGTCGGAGATGGAAGATGCAACATTTCTCTTGGAACGTCGGGAACAATCTTTATTTCCAGTGAAAAATTCGGAGTAGATAAGCATAATGCCCTTCATTCATTTGCGCACGCAGACGGACACTATCATCTGATGGGGTGCATGCTTAGTGCGGCGTCTTGCAATAAGTGGTGGAATGAAGAAATCCTCGGAACGAAAGATTACGTGGCAGAGCAGGCGGACATAAAAAATCTTGGAGAAAACAGAGTTTTTTATCTTCCATATCTGATGGGAGAACGATCTCCACATAATGACCCAGACGCGAGAGCCATGTTTATCGGTATGTCCATGGATACAACAAGAGCAGACATGACGCAGGCAGTACTGGAAGGTGTGGCATTTGGACTTCGTGATTCGCTGGAAGTGGCAAAAAGTCTTGGCATTCAGATTGACCGGACGAAAATCTGCGGCGGCGGTGCAAAAAGCCCGCTGTGGAGAAAAATTATTGCAAATGTCATGAACTTAAAAGTAGATGTGATTGAAAGTGAAGAAGGACCGGCACTTGGCGGTGCAATGCTGGCAGCAGTCGGATGTGGAGAATATCCAGATGTAGAGACGATTGCCGAAAAGCTTGTGAAAGTTGTGGATACAGTTGAACCGGAACCAGAACTTGTGGCGAAGTATGAAGAACGGTATCAGCAGTTCAGAAAATTGTATCCGGCAGTGAAAGGGCTGTTCTAGAAATAAATTACAATTAAGGAGGCAATCAATTATGAAAATTGCAATCGGATGCGATCCAAACGCAGAAAATGAAAAACAGGCACTTATGAAATTCATTGAGAACAAAGGACTTGGTAAAGTGACTGACTTTGGAAGCACTGACCCAATTTATGCAAATGTTGCAATTAAAGTTGGAGAAGCTGTTGCTTCAAAAGAATATGACAGAGGTATTCTTCTGTGTGGAACAGGACTTGGGGTGTCTATAGCGGCAAATAAAGTCAAAGGTGCCTATGCGGCGCTTTTGACAGATGCTTATTCAGCAGAGAGAGCTCGCCTAAGCAATGATGCAAATATTGCGTGTATGGGAGCATTTACGACAGGAAGCAAGGAACGAGAACTTTTTACGCAGATTTTTCTGACGAATGAATTTGTACCAGGATGTGGATCTCAACCAAAGGTAGATGCATTCAGAAAATACGATATGGAGCGTAAATAAATCTGCTTTATTCGGTAGGATTAAAGAGAAGCGAGGACGAGGAGCAAATAAATGCTGATTTCGTCCTCATTTTTGTGCAATTTGATATAATATTCGGTTAAAAGAAGTAAATCTATATTTCGTTTAAGTTAAAGTTAGCATATTGTTTATTAAACAATATATCTCTTGTATTTGGATGTGTTAGTGTTAGATAAAATTTTCGGTTGCGAGATAATTTTTTAACATCTATAATAAAGAGGCAACCATTATCGAGGAAGGAGAGGCGTCAAAACAATGCAAAGTAAAAAATGGCATGTACTAATTGTTGATGATGAATTTAGAATAGGGACATTGATTAAGAAGCTAATCCATTGGGATGAACTTAATCTAGACTGTATGGCTGTAGTCGATAATGGGGGGACTGCATTTGAAATAATCCAAAGTGAGAGCTGTCCCAATGTAGTGATTACGGATATTCGTATGCCTAAAATTAATGGATTAGAATTAATCATAATGACAAAAGAGCTTCAGAAAGATATGAAATTTATTGTAATCAGTGGATATAAAGAGTTTGAGTATGCCCATCAAGCATTGAAGTATGGAGTAGAAGATTATCTGTTAAAGCCGGTAAGTGAAGATGAATTGAATCATGTTTTGAAGAAGATTTCTGAAGAGCTTAGTGCCAGTTGGCAATCGGAACAGGAACAAAGAGCTTTCAAGGAGACAGTATCCGAGAGCCGCCACATAATAAAAAGAGATTTTCTAAAAAATATTATTGAAACAGAAGAACCAGAAGTGGTAGACGACAGGGTAGAGTTTCAGGGAGAAATCTATCGAGGAATTGATATTAAGCTAGATTATGTGGATTATAATAAGAAAGATAAAAAGCAGGATAAACTTACTACATCTAGAATTGAAGAGATTGTAGAGAGAATACTGAAAACAGAGACAGAAGAAGTACTAATTTGTGAAAAGGAAAACCTACATATATATTGTCTGTTTAATTATGATTTTAGTAAATCAAGAGCAATTAAAGATAGTGTGAATGATATTATGATGGAAATCAAAGATTATCTTTTGGGATTTGAACAATATGAGGTAACTATCGGAATTGGTACAGAACGGAAAGAATTTGCAGAAATCAGATTTTCTATAAAGGAAGCACATAGAGCAGTCGGTAATCGCATTAAGCAGGGAACCGGACGTATTATTTATGCAGAAACGATACAGCATGACGGTCGGACAGAAGAAGGAGTTTTGACAGAAGAATGGAAAGAGCAGATTCGCACAAGCATTGAAAGTTATTCTGTAAATAAGTTGGAGCAATGTATAAATCAAGTGTACAGTGAATATAAAATTCGAGAAGAAATGGATTTTTCGGGTTGTTATGATATGGCTGAAGAGATAGTAAATTATTTCTTTGATTATGTAGAATTTCAACAAGAGGAAGAAAACGGGGAAAGGAAAAGTGTAATTTCCAATTGTCAGCACTGTTATACAATCAGTGGATTGAAACATTGTCTGAAAAATAGTCTTGGAAAATTTGTAGAGAAAAGTAAGGAGGCTGCTGAGGCGGAATCTGTAAAGCCAATCCGGCAGGCTAGAAAATATATGGAAGATCATTATGATGAGAAAATTGTATTGGAAGATTTAGCAGAGATTGTCGGATTGAACCCAGTATATTTTAGCGTTCTATTTAAAAAGGAGACGGGTATTAATGTCAGTGCTTATCTGTTAAATATCCGGATAGAGAAAGCGAAGGAATTCTTATGCAATACAAATGAAACAATTGCAGCAATTGGTGACCGTGTGGGGTATAAGGATTCTAGATATTTTAGTCAAATATTCACAAAACAGGTTGGTGTAAAACCAGCATTGTATCGAAAGCTTCATTCATAGGAGATCAGTGGAATGAGATTTGTAAAAAAGCTTGAAAAAGTAATTTTAGCAGAGTCTGTTCTTTGCATCCTTACATTGACATTGATTTTTGTCGGATGGCATTTTGATGCAGTAGTTTTTTTTATATTGATTATACAGATTATGATTCTGATTTATACAGTAACAGCTATTGTTCATCCATTAAAGGAATTCGCTAGAATATTAGATTATTTATGTGAGACAGAATTTGAGGAAGAGGAGCTTAGAATTGCGCCGTCAGGGATTCCATTTGTAAAACAAACATATCGGCTGATGGATCGCTATGCAGCTTATAAGACAAGAAAAGATAATGTACAGATTCTTAATAAACAAACTGAATTGACTGCACTTCAGAGTCAGATAAATCCACATTTTCTGTATAATACATTGGAGACAATTCGAGGTCAGGCGTTAATTGATGATAATATAGAGATTGCAAAGATGGTAGAGGCATTGTCTGCATTTTTTCGTTATAGTATCAGTCGAAAAGGAAATCTTGTGACTCTTAGGGATGAATTGGTGAATATTGAAAATTATATGTTAATTCAGCGTTATCGGTTTAATAATCGATTCTCGTTAGAGGTAATTGTAGATGAAGAAGATGAACAGGCTTATGATTTTTTGATACCGAGATTGATTATCCAACCGGTTGTGGAAAATGCAATTTTTCATGGGTTGGAAGAAAAATTAGAAGATGGAAAGGTTACAATAGAAATAATCGTGACGGATCAAAATCTAATTCTGACAATTTCAGATAATGGAAAAGGTATGGATAGTGATAAGCTGAAAGAATTGAATTTCAGAATTCAATCAGATGATATGGAATTAGATGATGGTAAGAATCATAACACAAGAAATACAGGAATCGCACTTCCAAACATTCATAAAAGAATTCAACTCCTTTTTGGAGATGAATATGGTGTGAATGTATATAGTACAGTGGGACAGGGAACTGATGTAGAGATTACGATTCCGGTGGATTATAAAAATGACCGGGAGAAAGACAATGAAGAAAGAACTGCTGAGAATTAACCATCTGAATTATATTTATACCCGGACAAGAAAGCTCGAGAACGTATCTTTTTGTATTCTGGAAGGAGAATGCATGGGGTTTCTCGGGCTTACTTATTCTGGAAAGGATTTGTTGACCGGACTTTTGTGTGGTGAGTTGACTGAAGGGAAGGGAAGTGGATCCATTTATATAGGTGGACAAAAAGTAAATGACTGGGAAATTTTGGGAGAAAAGATCTATCGAATGCGACCGGAAAATTATATGATTGAAGAATGGACTGTGGCAGAATATATGTGTCTAGTAGATGCAAGATGGGTGGGAGTATTTTTTAGAAGAGAAGTTTTGGAAGAAGCAGGGGATTGTTTTGCAGAATTGGATCTTGATTTAGATGTATCTACCCGAATGCGTCATCTGTCTGAGATGGAAAAACGAATTGTGGATGTGGTCAAAGCATATCGTAGAGGAGCTAAGATTATTATTATAGAAGATGAATTTGATGGTATGAGTCAGATGGAAATCCAAAAATTCGGTCGGGTTTTGCACAGATTAATCCTAGGTAGGATGAGTGTGATTGTGAATAGCAATTCTAATTTTATTCTGTCAGCTTTGTCTGACAAATATGTCATTTTTAACCACGGACATATTGTAAAAAAATGTGCCAGAGAATATATCTGGAGTGAAGAACAGTTGGAACTATATTTTCTTGGAGAGAGTACAGTATCAGTTCGGGAAAATATAGAAAATCGACAGGAAGCATCTGTTCGAGAGGAAGATATAGTATACCGAGTTAGAAATATGAAGCTTCGAAAATGCGGCAGGGAGAATCTGAATTTTATAAAAGGAGAGGTAGTGACGTTAATTGTTCTTGACCGACGGGAAAAAGAAAGGCTATTTATGATTTTGTCAGGAAGAATAAAAAGTGAGGGAACACATTATATTTTAAATGGAAAGTGTTATGAAAATATAGAGTGCAATGAACTTTCCAGAAAAAAAGTTGTATCCGTGAGAGCCCTCGGAAGTCGAGAAGAAGTGTTTGAGCATATGACGGTAGATGAGAATTTGATGCTTCCGTCTCTTGAGAAGATTTCATTTTGGGATTATATCCGTTCTTCTGGCGGTATTCGTAAGATGATGATGGAAGATATGGGAGAGGAGAGCAGTGCCAAGGAGGTAAAAGCAGGAGAATTGCGTGTCAACGAATGTATTCGGATGACACTGGAACGATGGTATATTTTTAATCCAATGGTATTAATTTTATTTGAACCATTTGCTCTTTGTGATGTAAATGGTGTGGATATAGTGAAAAAATTTGTTAAAAAATTCGCAAGCAAAGGAACAACAGTAATAATTGTTAATACAAGAGAAGAATATATAGAAAATATTTCAGATCGAATCATATATATTTGACAGTCTCCTAAAAATTCTCGTACTTATTCTAAATTTCCTCACATTGGAAAAAGAAGATTGTTCTTTTATAATATAATTATTCCAAGAGAGAACTTAGAAAAAAGGAGGAAAAGAAATGAAAAAGAAAATTTTAGCAGTGTTGTTATCGGCAGCTATGGTTGCTGCAATGGCAATGGGATGTAGTTCAGGCGGAGGTTCATCAGCAAAATCAGATGGTGAAAGCAAAGGGAAAGCAGAGGATATGACGTTCGTTGTTGTTCCAAAATGTGTGCATGCTTGGTTCGATGAAGTAAATAAAGGTGCACAGAAAGAGGCAGATCTTCTTTCTGAACAGCTTGGGGTAGATGTGAAGATTGATTATCGTGCTCCGGAATCAGCAGAAGTGTCCGCACAGAACTCAACACTTGAGCAGGCTGCAGCAACAAATCCGACAGCTATCCTGCTTGACCCGGTTGATTATGATGGAAGCGCTGACATCATCAAAGAGATTCAGGACAGAGATATTCCAGTTATTTTATTTGATGCTCCTACCCCAGAAGGTAGCGGACTTACATCTGTAGGTAATGACTTTGCGGAGCAGGCAACAATTGCGGTGGAAATGCTTGTTGAGAAGATGGGAACAAAAGGAAAAGTTGCAGTTATGCAGGGTGCTCCTACAGCTCCTAACCACGCAGAAAGATATCAGGCTCACTTAAATGCACTTGCTCAGTATCCAGATATTGAAGTAATCGATGGTGGTATTGATAACGATAATGTTGAGACAGCTCAGTCTCAGGCAGCAGCTGTACTTGCAGCAAATCCTGATCTTACAGGATACTTAAACTGTGATGCATGTGGATCTGGTGTTGCAGCAGCAATCGAAGAGAAGGGTATGCAGGATAAAGTAACATTCGTAGCAATGGATAACTTGATTGAGATTCTTGACTATGTTAAGACGGGAACAATTACAGCTACATCTTCAACACTTCCTCAGGAGCAGGGTATGTATGCAGTGTTAATGGCATATCAGGCAGCTCAGGGAATGCCTCTTCCAGCAAATGTTGATACAGGTATCGGACGTATTACATCTGACAACATTGACGAGTGGATTGAGACTGTAAGTGCTAAATAAATCAAAAAGTTAAAGTTTTAAGATGACTACTAAGCGGGGGCTTGTGACTGGATTTATTCAAGTTGCTCGTCCCCGCTTCTTGAATGAGGAGCATATCTATGAAAATATTAGAGGCGAAGAATATTACAAAGATGTTTCCGGGAGTTATCGCCCTGGATTCAGTAGATGTAGCCTTTGAACCAGGAGAAATTCATGCAATCATCGGAGAAAATGGAGCGGGAAAAAGTACACTAATCAAATGTCTTACCGGAGTATATGAACCGGAAGAAGGAGAAGTCATGATTAGTGGAGAAAATGCGATGAAGAATAAAGCGCTCTTTGACAAAGTTGCGTATGTCCCACAGGAGATAGATTTGTTTGGTTATATGTCTGTTGCAGAGAACTTATTTATTCCGTATGAAAAATCAGGTATCAAAGGGACTGTAAACCAAAAGGAACTTGAGAAACGGGCAAATCCGATTCTGGAAAAATTCTCGATTCCAGTAAAACCAAACGAATTAGTAAAAGATATATCTATATCTTCTCAGCAACTTCTTCAGATTGCTCGTGCAACTGTTCATGAGGATTATGATGTATTGATGCTTGACGAACCGACAACAAGTTTGACGAGCAGAGATACAAAGATATTGTTTAACATAGTAGAGAAAATAAAGAAAGAAAATAAGGCGATTATTTTTATTTCACATAAATTGGAAGAAATTTTCCAGCTGGCGGATGTAATTACTGTTTTTAGAAATGGTAAGAAGGTTGCATATTCAGAGATTAAGGATGTAGATACTAACTGGGTTATCAAACAGATGACAGGTCGGGAACTGAATCAAAATGAGAGATTCTATTCTACAAAGGTATCTGACGAGGTGTTGCTGGAAGTAAATAATCTTACAGGTGAGAGATTTACCAATGTTAGTTTCAAACTGAAAAAAGGTGAAATCCTTGGGTTCTCCGGATTAGTCGGTGCTGGACGAAGCGAAGTTATGCAGGCAATCTTTGGATATCTTCCGGTATATAAAGGTTCGGTTAAACTGGACGGAGCGGACTGGAAACTGGGAGATACAAACTATTCGGTTAAGAATGGATTTATTTATCTTCCAGAGGAACGGAAAAAGCAGGGGATTTTGCCAGTACTTTCTATTAGAGATAATATTTCTGTATCAGTTTTGGATAATCTGAAGAGTGGAATCAGCATTTCTAGAAAGAAAGAAAATGAACTGGCAAAGAGTGTTATTGAAACTTATGATGTAAAGACACCGGGGTCAGACAAAGAAATTCAGTTTCTGTCAGGTGGTAACCAGCAGAAGGTTATTATCGGGCGTGCCATGGCTTGTAAGCCGAAACTCCTGGTATTTGATGAACCGACAAAGGGAATTGACGTAGGAACAAAAACTGAAATTTACCGTCTTATGAAGAAGCTTGCAGAAGAAGAGGGAATCGGAATCATCATGATTTCATCTGAGATGGAAGAGATTAAGAAGTGCTCAAATAGAGTCGTTGCAATGTATGAAGGTAAGATTGCAGGAGAGTTTGACGAATACACGGAACAGCAATCTATTCTAGGAGCAATTATTGGAGTGAATTCCTAATTATATTTTACAGCTGTATCAGAAAGTGGTTCAGCTGGAGGAAAATATTTACGTAAATTCTTAGAAGGATGAAAGAGGAGTTTTAATATGAGTAGAGAAAATGAAAAACAAAAATCAGGAAATGCATTTATCAATGCATTGAAGAAAAGTAATATGACTGCGATGGCAGCAATATTAGTCGTTATGATTATCATTGCAAGTATTGTATCTCCATATTTCTTAAATGTGTACAACTTGCAGTCAGTACTGCGTGATTTAGCATTTGTAGGCATGATTGGTATTGCTCAATCATTGCTTTTGCTAGTTGGAGAACTAGATTTATCAGTAGGTAAGATTGCCTGCTTATCTGGTATCTTAACAGGTATGTTGATGGTAAATGTAGGATTGAATCCATGGCTGTGCCTTGTAATAGGACTAATTCTTGGATTATTGTTCGGATTTATCAATGGTATTATTATTACAAGGCTTCGTTTGAATTCAATGGTTGCTACAATCGGTATGCAGGGTGTATATGGTGGTATTAACTTGGTTATCACAAAAGGAAAAGCTGTTACAGGTATTCCAGCTGATACACAGGTACTTGGAAAACAGTCTATCGGACCTATACCAATTCCGTTTATTATTTGTCTTGTTGTTTTGATCCTGATTTTATTTATGGTAAAGAAGACAAAGACGGGTCGTTACATATATGCGATTGGTAACAGTAAAGAAGCAGCTAAGATTCTCGGAATCAAAGTAGATCGTATTCGTGTTATGATTTACTCTATTGTTGGATTGATTTCTGCGCTGGCAGGACTTCTATATGTATGTCGTCTTGGCTCTGCACAGACAGCCATTGGTGAAGATTGGCCAATGAACTCTATAGCAGCATCTGTTATTGGTGGTGTTGCTCTTACAGGTGGCGTTGGTAATCCGGCAGGAGCTCTGATTGGAGCAGCTGTTATTACAATTATTCAAAATATTATTGTACTGTTCGGCGTTAACTCTTATTGGCAGTCAGCAGTTAGTGGTATTGTCGTAGTACTTGCTATTTCCTTCAGCTCTATTTCCACTATCGTTCGTGAAAACAGACAGAAGAGAATCAAATTGAACTAAACAGACAGATATTTATAGGACTGGTGGATGTTTTGCAATATTGCCAGTCCTGAATCTTAAAAGGAGGAACGTAAATGAAATTAGGATTAAATCTTTCGTTTGCAGTAAAACGCTGGTTGGATCCAGTTGAATTAGCAAAGATGATAAAAGAGGATTTTGGAGTAGATCATGTACAGTTCACATGGGATCTGATTGATCCGTGGTGGCCGCAGGCACAGAGAGATGTTATGGTCTATCAATATAAAGATGCATTTGCAGATGCAGGAATTACAATCGATGCAACATTTGGTGGACTTGCATCCTATTCTTACGCCCATTTGCTGGCACCGACAAAAGTACAAAGGGATATCGCTTTTACATTTTTTAAAAGAGCAATTGATATGACTGTTGATATGGGAGCAAAAATCATGGGAACACCTGTCGGTGGTATGGATTACCATGATGCGAGAGATCCGCAGAGACGTGAAGAACTTTATCAGGATATGCTTGAGTATTTAAGGAAGCTTGCCGAGTATGGAAAAATGAAAGGTTTGGAAGAGATTCATATTGAGGCAACACCTTTGATTACGGAATTTCCACATAGTCCGGAAGTGTCAGTTCAGATGATGAAGGATTTGGAAGGTACAGATATTCCAATCAAACTTTTGGTAGACTGGGGACATGCACTTTATAAACCACTTTTAAAAGAAGAAGCAGATATTGAACTCTGGTTCAAACAGTGTGCTCCATATATCGGCTCTATTCATTTACAGCAGACAGATGGCCAGTGGGACAGACATTGGGATTTCACTCATGAAGGAGGAATCATTACACCGGAGTTGATTAAAAAAGCAACAACAGAAGCAGGGCTGGATGATATTACACAGTACTTGGAAGTTGTAACAATATTTGAAGATGATGACGATGCTGTCTATGAAGGCATGAAGAAGACAATGGATTATCTTCACAAAGAACTTGGATGTTAGGAGGCGGGAAGCATGGATTATAAAGAAACTTATGAAAAAATCCTCGGAGAATACAGACAAGTATTTGAGAGAGTCGACCAGGATAATATGCGCGCATTTATTGACGAAGTAAAGGCACATGACCGCATTTTCCTAATTGGTGTTGGACGTGAAGGTATGGCAACCAGAGCATTTGCTATGAGACTGATGCATATGGGAAAAGAAATTCATTGGATTTGGGATGATACAACACCATCTATCGGAGAGGGAGATTTACTGATTGCGACTCTTGGAGATGGACGTATCGGGCATATTAATTACATTTGCGAGCGTGCGAAAGAAGCAGGGGCAATGATTTATGTTGTGACAGGATCTCCAAGTGGTGACACTGCAAAAAATGTTGCGGATAAAGTATTTTTCGTGCCGGCAGCAGTATATAGAGGAACAGATGATGTAGTTCCATCCTTCCAGCCAATGGGAAATCTCTTTGAGCAATGTTTGTTGATATTATTTGATATTATTATCATGACAATTGTGGATGAGACACCGGGACTTACATTTGAAAAAATGTCGAAGAATCATCGTAATGTTGAATAATTATAAAGAATGTACAAGGAGGTATCACAAATGGGAACAAAAAAGATCTTAAATAAGGATGTGTCAAATGTTGTAGAGGAAAGTCTTGCGGGATATCTGATGGCTTATAGAAAATATTACAAAAAAGTCGGTGAGTACAATGCATTTACCTATAAAGGACATAGAAAAGATAAAGTTGCCCTTGTGATTGGTGGAGGAAGCGGACATGAGCCGTTGTTTACAGGATATTGCGGAGCAGGACTTGCTGATGCAGTTGCATGTGGAAATGTTTGTGCATCTCCGAACCCTGAATTGATCATGGAAGCTGCAAAGGCAGTGGATCAGGGAAAAGGTGTTCTGTTTGTATATGGAAACTACGCAGGAGATAACCTGAACTTTGATATGGCAGAGGAAATGTGTCAGGCAGAGGGTATGAAGACAGCCCATGTGCGTGAGTGGGATGACTTTGCATCTGCACCAAAAGAGAGAATTACAGATCGCCGTGGTATTGCCGGAGACGTATATACAATCAAGATTGCCGGAGCTGCGTGTGATGCAGGGTTGAGCCTTGAAGAAGTTGTTCGTATTACAGAAAAAGCTAGAGATAACACAAACACAATTGGACTTGCAACATCTCCGGGAACACTTCCGGGAAATGATAAACCGACATTCGAAATAGCAGATGACGAGATGGAATTTGGAATGGGACTTCACGGTGAACCGGGAATTGAGCGTACAAAGATGATGCCTTGCAGTGACATGGTTGATCGTATGTATAAAGAATTGAAAGAAGAGATGGGATTAAAAGAAGGAGATGAGATTGCAGTTCTTGTCAATGGACTTGGTTCTACACCACTTCTTGAGTTGAACCTGGTGTTCTATGAGTTACATAAACGTATGCATAAAGATGGGCTTAAAATCTATGACACAGAGATTAAGACATATTGTACATGTATGGAAATGGGTGGATTTTCCATTACTTTCTTGAAATTGGACGATGAACTGAAACCGTATTATGATGCACCATGCTATTCTCCGTATTATGCGAAAGGTTCTGTATCAGGAGAAGCAATCGAGGATGATGGTGAGGACGAGGAAATCGAGTTTGATGAAAACGATGTTAAGCCAGCTGAAATCGTAAGAAGTAAAGAAGGAGAGTTGACAGAACTTAACGCAGAAGATACAAGAAATATGCTGCTTTATATCGCAGATAAAATTATTGCAAATAAGCCATATCTGACAGAGATTGACAGTGCTATCGGTGATGGAGATCATGGAATCGGTATGGCAGGTGGAATGCAGAAGGCAAAGAAGAAACTGCTTAAGATGGCAGGTGAGGAGAATGCTTACCAGCTCTTTGAGACGGCAGGACAGGCAATGCTTATGTCTATGGGTGGAGCTTCAGGAGTTATCTTCGGAAGTCTGTATCTGGCAGGAGCAAAAGGTATGGATCCAAAGTCTGTTATTACATCCAAAGATCTTGCCGATATGGAGAAGAAGAGCCTGGAGGCAATTCAGGAAAGAGGAGGAGCACAGGTCGGAGACAAGACCATGGTAGATGCTCTTTCACCAGCAGTAGATGCACTTGCAGCAAATGCTGATAAAGGTCTTCTTGAAATGTTGAAGGCGGCAGAGGAGAGCGCAAAGCAGGGTGTTGAAGATACAAAGAAATATGTTGCAAAATTCGGACGTGCAAAATCGCTACTTGAGAGAGCGATTGGACATCAGGATGCAGGAGCAACATCTGTATATCTGATTTTCCAGGGAATGAGAGAATTCGTGGAAGGAAAACTTGCATAAAACTGTGTAGTATAGATTACTGAAAAATTGAAGACTTATATGATGATGTGGCGTGGTGAAATAGCCACGCCGTAGTGAAAAATGGGAGAAAAGAATGTTAGCGACGTTAAAAGAAGTACTTGAAAAAGCAGAACAAGGTAATTATGCAGTAGGAGCATTTAACTGTACTTCTCTGGAGTCTGGAATGGCAATTGTGGAAACAGCAGAAGAGCTCAATAGTCCAGTGATTTTACAATATGCAGATTCCCATAGACATCTGATTTCTATAGATGTTATTGGACCGATTATGTTACAGCTTGCAAAAATAGCGAAAGTACCAGTCGTAGTACATTTGGATCATGGCGCAAGTATTGAAAGTTGCAGATATGCAGTTGATATGGGATTTACTTCTGTGATGTATGATGCATCTGCGAAGCCGTTTGAGGACAATGTAGCTGAAACAAGAAGCGTTGTGGAATATGCACACGAAAGAGGTGCTTCAGTAGAGGCGGAACTTGGACATATATTGACTTCCAAAGCAGGAGCTGCTGAAGGCAATGGGAAATCCTATACTCGTGAAGAAGCATATACAGATCCTGAGATGGCAAAAGAATTTATCGAAAGGACAAATGTAGATGCACTTGCAATTGGATTTGGAACAGCGCATGGAATCTATACGGAAAAACCCGTACTGGATTTGAACCGCATTGCGTTGATAAAAAGTGCAAAAGATATTCCATATGTTATGCATGGAGGTTCCGGACTCAGTGAGGAAGAGTACAGAACAGCAATTCATAACGGAATTCGTAAGATTAATTACTATACTTATCTGTCATTGGCTGGTGGAAGAGGTGTGATGCAGTATCTCGAGGATAAAAAAGATAAGGATGCAATTTACTTTGAAGATATAGCAAAAGCAGGGATTACAGCAATGAAGGCAGATGTGAAAAGAGCAATGAAGATTTTTGAATCGGATGGAAAAATATAACCATCGGCGTACTTATAGATATGCTTAAGATAGCAGAAAATCCCTGGTGAAAACCGGGGATTTTCTGCAAGAAATCCCAATTGAGCTAATTAGTAAAAATGAATATAATAAATTTATTTAGATCAGGAACAAAAGGAGGTAAGACATGAGTAAAAAATTATATTTTGGAAGTAATTTGAAAATGTATAAGAATATTAAGGACACGGTAGAATATCTTCAGAAATTAGTGGAGAATACGAAAGATATCAGCCGGGAAGAGATAGAATTATTTATTATCCCGTCTTATACCACTCTTGAAAGTGCTACGAAAAATGTTGACCGCGCTTATGTAAAGCTGGGCGCTCAGAATATGTGCTGGGAAGATGAAGGACAGTTTACAGGAGAAATTTCGCCGCTTATGCTAAAAGAGTTAGGGTTGGATCTTGTAATGATCGGACATTCTGAGAGAAGACATGTGTTTGGCGAGACTGATGTTGAGGAAAATAAAAAAGTAAAAGCAGCTTTAAACCATGGCTTTACAACACTTTTATGTATTGGTGAAACAGCAGAAGAAAAAGACTTTGGAATTAGTGCAGAAGTCCTTCGGACTCAGTTGAAAATAGGATTTCATGATGTTCCGGTATCTCAGGTTCCGAATATCTGGGTTGCATATGAGCCGGTATGGTCTATTGGTGTAAACGGAACTCCGGCATCGGCAGATTATGCAGAGAAGATGCACAAGGTAATTAAAGCATGTTTGAGAGAAATTTTTGGTGATGTTGCTGATGAAATCCCTGTATTATATGGAGGAAGTGTAAATCCGGGAAATGCAAATGAATTAATTGTTCAACCGTCGATAGATGGGTTGTTTACGGGAAGAGCAGCATGGCAGGCGGACAATTTTGATAAGTTGATTCGTGATGCAAAGGCAACATATGAAGCAAAGTAAAGAATGTTAAAAAGTAAAGGGGGCAAAAATAAGCCCCCTTGATTTATAAGTTTTTAAGCAAATCTTTTAACGTTTCTTCCACAGAATCTGTCGTGTGTGTAGCGTAATCCGCTACTCCGGTGGCAGCGGTCGTCATAGCATAGCTTGTGTTGGACAGCTGCAACATTTCCAGATCATTATACTGATCTCCGAATGTGATACCATTCTTTGGATCCATGCCAAGGGAAGATACGATATTGGAAAGGGCAGAACCTTTATTGGCATTCGGTGCAATGAAATCAATCCAGATATTCCCGGAGGTTACAATCTTGATTCGATCATCGAAACGTTCTTGAAAATAGGCGCGAAGACGTTTTTCGGTTCCATCAAAATCACATACTGCGATTTTGATAAAAGGCTCCTTGATATCACGCACATTTTGAACAACGTCCATGTCATAACCGACATCGTTACGGATATGATTGATGTAGTCAGAATCTTTTGAGTCGGTATATCCGGTTCGGGCTGTAGAAATTAAAGTGTGGCAATGACCATATTCTTTTGCAGCGTCTGCGATTTCATAGATAAGACCAGTATCAATATGTCCTAATGAGACGATCTTGCCATCATGTACACACATAGATCCATTTTCTGCAACATAGGAGATATCATCCTTCACAGGGGCAAATAGACGACGGAGATTTTTGTACTGGCGGCCGCTGGCTGCAATAAAATGTATTCCATGTTCTTTTAACTGACGGATAATGTCAAATAATTCTGGATTCAGTTCAGTCGCGTGACCATGAAGTAAAGTTCCGTCTACGTCGCTGGCAATATACTGTATCATAGTGTTCCCTTTCTGTATTTATGTATTAATTGTCGTACCTGTGTTGATAATAGAAATCTTATCTATTATAATATAAAAAGGCGTCAAAGAAAAGACGACAATGAAAAGAGGAGGCTATAACGTCATGAAAATCGGAATTGGTAATGATCATGCTGCAGTAGACATGAAGAATCAGGTAGTAGAGTACCTGGAAGGAAAAGGATATGAAGTTGTGAACTTTGGAACAGATACATACGAGAGCTGTAATTATCCAGAGTACGGCGAGAAAGTTGGACGAGCTGTAGCAGCAGGAGATGTAGATCTTGGTATCCTGATCTGTGGTACAGGAGTTGGAATCTCTTTGGCAGCAAATAAAGTAAAAGGTGTTCGTGCAGTTGTTTGCTCAGAGCCATATTCTGCAAAACTTTCCAGACAGCATAACAATACCAATATTCTGGCATTCGGTGCCCGTGTAATCGGAATTGAGCTTGCAAAGATGATCATCGATGAATGGTTAAGCGCAGAATTCGAAGGTGGAAGACACCAGACCAGAGTAGATATGATTACAGCAATTGAGAATAAATAAGCAAAAAATAATCAGTAAACAAAACTGTTGCTTTGTGAAGGATAATCTGACGAAGCAGCAGTTTTTTTGTTGCCAAGCATGCGACAAAAAGGTCCGGTGGACCTTTTTTAGCGCTATAAAAGTATTCGAAGGAAATTGCCAGTGAAAGTTTATCTGTGCAGAAAATTTTTTTTGAAATCTGTACATTTCCGCATTTTAGAAAAATCACCTATCTGATTTTTGAGTCATACTATAATATAAAAAGATTTTGAGGAATAAATATGCCATATTCTATGATGTTAGATAGTGGTCACGGGGGAAGTGATCCTGGAGCAGTTTATCGGGGGCGCCGTGAAAAAGATGATACATTAAGGCTGACGCTTGCAGTGGGAGAGATTCTTCAGGAAAATGGAATTGAGGTACTTTACACCAGGACAACAGATGTGTATTTGTCCCCATATGAGCGGGCAGTAGAGGCAAATCAGGCAGGAGTGGATTTTTTCCTGTCGATCCATCGAAACTCTTATCCGACAGATAATGAAGTAATGGGAGTGGAAAGTCTGATCTATGATTTGTCTGGACTTAAATACCAGATGGCGCAGGAAATCAATGAACAATTGGAAACGGTGGGGTTTGTAGATTTGGGGGTGAAAGCAAGACCGAATCTTGTAGTGTTGAAGCGGACACGGATGCCAGCTGTACTTGTAGAGGCTGGATTTATCAATTCAGATACGGATAATAAATTATTTGATTCTAATTTTCAGGATATTGCACAGGCAATTGCAACAGGAGTCCTGGATACATTGGAAAATGCCGGAGTTCTGAAAGAACCGGAAACGCCGGTGGAACAGACGAAGTACCGTATTCAGGTCGGACTGTTCCGGAACCGGAACAATGCAGCGAGGCAGCAGGAAACACTGGAAGACCGTGGATTTCCGGCATATATAGATCAATGGAAACAATATTACCGGGTGATTTCCGGAGAATATGATATGCTGGACGAAGCGGTGGCGGCACAGAGAAGACTTAAAAGAGCCGGATTTGAGACGCTTTTGATACAATAATCATTCAGGTACTCGCTTTGAGCCAACGCCCAGACTAAAATTGTTCAGGTGCTCATTTAAAGCCAGCCTCCCAACTAAAATTATTCAGATACTCGCCCAGAGCCAACGTCCAAACTAAAGAGCAATTGGGACGTGTGGCGTATCTGCCAGATAGAATTATTCCCATATTCGTTCAGAGCCCAACGTCCCAACTAAAAAGCAGTTGTGACGTGTGGCGTATCCGCCAGATAGAATTTTAAAAACAACTTTAAAAATGTAATCATTTTACAGTTGTTTTATAAAATTCTGCCTGGCTCTGAACGAGTACATTTTACAAAGATTTAGCATTTCTCTGTAAACTGATTTAACATGCAGTTCCTATAATGTACATGAAGAGAAGAAAGAGATGGTGCGGACCACATGAAGATGTGAGAGCATCTAAGATATAGTTGTTTCATATGCAGGGAGGAATGAATATGAAATTTTTATGGGAAATGACAGGAAAAATATTTGGAGCGGAAGCACAGGACGGAACATTTTTATCAGCAAATGTATTGCTGTGGAGTGTTACAACATTTATAGTTGGAATGTTCTTCTGCACGGCAATCGGAAAAATTGCATTGATTGACTGTATAGCAAATGTAATGTGTGTTGCTATTTATGCCGGAGTGATCGGCGGAGTGATCGGTGGATTTTTATTTCTGATACACAGACATAACGGGAAACAGTTATAAGAGTTAAAAATTATAGAGGCTTAATAGAAGATATTTTGAATTACATCAAAAGATATAAAGAAAAGGCATGTTCTGACATGAAATTTTAAGAACTTGCCTTTTCTTTTTAATTATTATATACCTACAAAAACTGTTCGAAACAGAATTTGTAGATATGTCTACTTATTATTCTTCAGAATCCTCATCATATTCCACTTTCTCCGGCAGATACACATGAACTTTCTCAATACGGTTTTTATCCAGAGATTCTACAACCAGTCGAATACCATCGGATGTTGTGACAGAATCACCGAGTTCCGGAAGCCGGTCCAGATGCTCGATGATAAATCCACCGAGGGAATCATATTCTTCGGATTCCAGATTCAGTTCCAGACGGTCATTGAAGTCGTCCAGGTTGACAGAACCTTCTACCAGATATTCTTTGTCAGAAATTTTGTGAACAAAATCTTCTTCATTCTCGTCATATTCGTCATGAATTTCACCGACAATTTCTTCCAGGATATCTTCCAGTGTGATCAAACCGGAAGTTTCACCATATTCATCCAGAACAATTGCGATGTTAAAGGATGCCTGACGCATCTCCACAAGAAGCTCGGAAATATTCTTATACTCATAAGTAAAATAAGCTTCTCGCATAATATCCCGGATATGGAATTCTTTTGTGTTTCCGTAATCGTAAAGCAACAAGTCTTTCATGTTAATCGTACCGATCACATTGTCGGTCGTATCTTCATAAATCGGCAGCCTTGTGAATTTATCTTCACGGAAAATGTCAATCAATTCTTCATATGTGCAGTTTACATCTGCAAATGTTACGTGAACGCGTGGAACCATAACATCTTTAGCTTTTGCATCTCCGAGATCTACCACATTGTAGATCATTTCTTTTTCTTCGGATTCGATAACGCCGTCTTCATGGCTGACATTTACGATAGTACGAAGTTCATTCTCGGTCATGGCGCGTTTGTGGTCATTCGGATCTACGCGTAAAATGAAAAGAACAACGTTGGTCAGACCATTGATAATGAAGACGAACGGTGTCATGATCTTCATAAATATATGGATGATTGGTGCGTATGCCAGAGATACCTTCTCAGCGTGGATGGTAGCCATTGTCTTCGGTGTAATCTCACCGAAAAGCAGAATCGCTACAGTTAAAATTCCGCTGGCGATTGCGACCATGGAGCCTCCGAGACTGTAAGCCAGGGTTGTGGTCAGCGATGCGGCAGAAAGGTTCACGATGTTGTTACCGATCAGTATAGCGGTTAGCATCTTAGAAGAATCATCCGTAATTTTTAATACAGTTTGTGCGTTTTTGTTGCCTTCATCGGCAAGGTTGCGGATTCGAATTCGGTTTACTGTTGTAAGTGCAGTCTCCGCAGAAGAAAAGAAAGCAGATAGTGCTAACAGTACAATCAGTACAATAAATAGTATAGTATCATTCGAGTCCAATGATAAATCACTCCTTTTTGATAATAGTGTAATTAAGAGTAATATACAGCATTTACGGGGATTTTGCAAGAAGAAAGGAAGTATCGGGGAACGTAAATGAGACAAGGTGCCTAAAGTGTATCGGTAAACATTGAACTTGTGGCTTTTTTATTGTATGATAAGAATATTCTTTGCGGTGCTTAGAATAACTTTCAGTATAGGAGCAGATTTTTATGAATCAGAACTTTTATGATAAATTGAACAATGTGATAGCAAAGGATAGCATTTTGATCGATGAGCCGATGAGCCGTCACACTACATTTCGTGTGGGCGGACCGGCAGATTTCTTCGTGACACCAAAGGCGGAGGAAGAAGTAAGAGATGTGATCCGTATCTGTAAAGAAGCAGGAATGCCGTATTATATTATAGGAAATGGAAGTAATCTTCTTGTGTCTGATGCAGGATACCGCGGTGTGATCGTTCAGATTTATAAGGAAATGAATGAAGTGAAGGTAGAAGGTGATCTTGTAAAGGCACAGGCTGGAGCATTGCTTTCAGGAATCGCGGCTAAAGCGCTGGGGGCAGAGCTTTCTGGTTTTGAATTTGCTTCCGGAATTCCGGGGACAATCGGAGGCGCCTGTGTGATGAATGCAGGCGCCTACGGCGGAGAGATGAAGGATGTACTGGAATCTGTGACAGTGCTTACAGGTGAAGGTAAGATTATAGAACTGGGCCGTAATGAACTGGAGCTTGGATACCGCACTAGTGTGATTGCGAAGAAAGGTTATATTGTGCTTGGGGCGGTGTTGAAGCTTGAGCGCGGAGACGGAGAGAAGATCAAAACTTATATGGATGAGCTGAAGGAGAAGCGTGTGACGAAACAGCCGTTGGAATATCCAAGTGCCGGAAGTACGTTTAAGCGTCCGGAAGGATATTTTGCAGGAAAACTGATTGAGGATGCCGGACTTCGGGGATTTCAGGTCGGAGGAGCACAGGTGTCCGAAAAGCACTGTGGTTTTGTGATTAACCGGGATCATGCGACGGCAGCAGATATTATGGAACTGATGAGACAGGTACAGATCCGCGTGAAGGAGAATTCCGGCGTAGATCTGGAACCGGAAGTGAAGAGATTAGGGGACGAATAAGATGAGACTTGTAATTGTGACTGGAATGTCCGGTGCCGGAAAAAGTACGGCACTTAAGATGCTGGAAGATATGGGATATTTTTGTGTAGATAATCTGCCGGTCCCATTGATTCCGAAATTTGCAGAACTTCTGGCGGTGCCGGGTACGGAGATGAATAAAGCAGCTCTTGGAGTAGATATCCGGAGCGGACAGAGCTTTCGGGAGCTTGCGAATGTACTGAAAGTTCTGGATGAAGGCGGCTGCCAGTATGAGATCCTTTATCTGGAATCCAGCGATGATGTACTTGTAAAGAGATATAAAGAAACGAGACGTTTTCATCCGCTGGCAGGTAGTGACGGACGTGTGGAAGATGGCCTGAAGAGAGAACGAGAACTTCTTGGATTCCTGAAGAAAAAAGCGGATTATCTTGTAGATACCAGTCATATGCTTACAAGAGAATTGAAAGCAGAGCTGAACAAGATATTTGTCCAGAACAAGGAATATAAGAACCTTTACATTACGGTGTTGTCATTTGGCTTTAAGTATGGAATTCCAAATGATGCGGATTTGGTGTTTGATGTACGTTTTCTGCCAAATCCATATTATATAGAAGAGTTACGTCCTATGAGTGGAAATGATCAGCCGGTCAGAGACTATGTGATGAATAACGACACAGCAAAACAGTTCTTGACAAAGCTTACGGATATGGTAGAATTTCTCATACCGAATTACATTTCCGAGGGAAAGACACAGCTTGTAATCGGAATTGGATGTACGGGAGGAAAACATCGTTCCGTTACACTGGCAAATGAATTGTATGAGGCGCTGAAAAAAACAGACAGCTATGGAGTTCGCATTGAGCACCGTGATATCGGAAAAGATGCGATCACGAAGGCAAAATAGGTGAGTATCATGTCGTTTTCGGGGAAAATAAAAGAAGAACTCGCAGAGCATGTCGCAAAAGCACGGCATTGTAATCTGGCAGAACTGACTGCGATTTTACATATGTGCGGGGAATTTGAAGAAGATAAAAATGGTATATGTACGATTAGATTCCGATCAGAAAATTATCTGGTAGCGAGAAAGTGCTTTACATTAATGTCAAAAACATTTAATATAGAAGCTGACATCGTAGTCCGAAAGAATATGACGAATGGAAGCACAAGTTATTTTATGCGTTGGGCAGGGGAGGAACTGCTGGCGGTAAAGAATGCACTTGTGCAGGCTGTATGCTGTAAGCGTGCTTATATCAGGGGGGCATTCATTGCAGCAGGATCGATGAGTGATCCGAGCAAGTCTTATCATTTTGAGATTGTGTGTGGGGAACTTGCACAGGCAGAGTATGTGAGAGATATGATCAACAGCTTTGACCTGGATGCTAAGATCGTAACGCGTAAGAAGACATTTGTCGTATACTTGAAAGAAGGATCCCAGATTGTGGATGTCCTGAACATTATGGAAGCGCACATCGCCCTCATGGAACTTGAGAATGTCCGCATTCTGAAGGAGATGCGTAACTCAGTGAATCGAAAAGTTAATTGTGAGACAGCGAATATCAACAAGACCGTATCGGCGGCCGTAAGGCAGATGGAAGATATTGTGTATGTCAGAGATACAGTTGGCTTGGATTATTTGCCGGAAGGATTAAGAGACGTTGCCCTTACACGGCTTGAGAATCCGGATGCAACTCTGAAAGAGCTGGGGAGTCTTATGGCAGACCCGGTTGGAAAATCAGGGGTGAATCACCGGCTGAGAAAGATTAGCGAGATAGCAGATAAGTTAAGGGGTTAGTTTAAGGAGGATTTATATGATTAAGAAACCTGTTACACTTCAGTCAGACCTGGACATGGAGTCCAGACCAATCGCACATCTTGTGCAGGAGGCAAGTCAGTATGACAGTACGGTGTACATTGAGATGGACAACATGAAGATTAATGCCAAAAGTATTATGGGGATGATGGCATTACAGTCACACCAGCCGGGAAAAGGAACCAACCTTACTCTCATTGCTGAGGGAGACGACGAGGAGCAGGCTGTAAGTGGAGTGGAATCATTTCTGCTTGCACAGTAATCAATAACATACATAGATAATTGAGGAATCGAAAGAGGGCATCTCACATGCCCTCTTTTTGGAATATATTGTAAAACCATGGAGGAAATGTCAGATGAAAAAGCTTCTATTTGTATATAATCCACGTGCAGGAAAAGAGATGCTAAAGCCAAGATTGTCAGATGTTCTTGATATCTTTGTGAAAGCGGGATATGAAGTGACAGTGCATCCGACACAGGCATACAGGGACGCTTATTATCAAATCAAGGAATACGAAGTTGGCAAATATGATCTGATTGCGTGTAGCGGTGGAGATGGAACGATTGACGAGGTTGCGACTGGAATGATGAAGCGCCGTGAGATGGGAAAAGATGTTGTTCCGGTAGGATATATTCCGGCAGGAACGACGAATGATTTTGCCAAGAGTCTGCACATTCCGAGAAAACCCCTTGCGGCAGCAGACAATGCGGTGAAGGGAGTTCCATTTCCGTGCGACATTGGAAAGTTCAATGACAGCGTATTTGTTTATATTGCAGCATTTGGAATTTTTACAGATGTGTCTTACGAGACAGATCAGGCAGTGAAAAATGTACTTGGTCATATGGCGTATATATTGGAAGGCGCAAAGAGAATCTTTAACATTCCTTCCTATAAAATTAAGGTGGAGCATGACGGGGAAGTTATCGAGGACGAATTTATCTTCGGTATGGTGACGAATTCTCGTTCCGTTGGCGGCTTTTCTAATATGGTCGGGAAAAATATAGTATTTGACGACGGACTGTTTGAAGTGACACTGATCAAGACACCGAAGAATCCGATTGCTTTGCAGGAGATTATTGCAGCACTCCTGATCGAGCAGGTGGATACAAAGCATATGTACACATTTAAGACAAAAAAAATTACCTTTGATTCTGTGGAAGAGATTCCGTGGACACTGGATGGAGAGTTCGGCGGAGAACAGGATTATGTGGAAATCGAGAATGTTCAGAAGGCAATGGAGATTATGGTTCCGGAGAATCATGTACTGGAGCTGAGCGAGCAGAAAAATAAAATAGAAAGAGATTAAATAAGTGGAGACTAGAGAAAAATTTTCATCAAGACTGGGATTTATATTAATGTCCGCAGGCTGTGCAATTGGTCTGGGAAATGTATGGAGATTCCCGTATATCACAGGAGTGTACGGAGGAGGAGCATTTGTGCTTCTGTATCTGTTCTTTCTTTTGATTTTAGGACTTCCGATCATTGTTATGGAGTTCGCGGTTGGCCGTGGAAGCCAGAAGAGTATTGCAAAGTCTTTCAATGAACTGGAACCAAAAGGAAGTAAATGGCACATTTACCGCTATTTCGGAATTGCAGGTAATTATCTGCTGATGATGTTCTATACGACAATCGGCGGCTGGATGCTTGCATATTTCGTAAAGATGGTAAAAGGAGATTTCGTAGGAGCTGACACAAAGCAGGTGGAGGCGATTTTTGGAGAACTGACTTCTAACAGAAATGAAATGCTGTTCTGGATGATTTTGATTTCCGTGCTGGGGCTTATAGTGTGTTCTATGGGACTTCAAAATGGTGTCGAGAAAATGACAAAATTCATGATGTCCAGTTTGTTTGTAATTATGTTAATATTGGTCGTTCGTGCAACGACACTGGACGGTGCGATAGACGGATTGAAGTTCTATCTGCTTCCGGATTTTGGTAAGATGGCCGAAAATGGATTTAAAGAAGCGGTGTTTGCGGCAATGGGGCAATCATTCTTTACTTTAAGTGTCGGAATTGGTGCCCTGGCAATCTTTGGAAGTTATATTGGAAAAGAGAGAAGATTGACTGGAGAGGCAATCAGCATCACTGTTCTGGATACGGTTGTAGCGCTTGTTGCAGGTCTGATCATATTTCCATCCTGTTTTGCATTTGATGTAAACCCGGGTCAGGGACCAGGACTTGTATTTGTGACACTGCCAAATGTATTCCGTGAGATGGCAGGCGGAAGAATCTGGGGAGCTCTGTTCTTCCTGTTCATGTCGTTTGCAGCATTTTCCACGATCATCGCAGTGTTCCAGAATATTATCCAATTCGCAAGAGATATGTGGGGGATTTCTTTGAAGAAATCTGTTCTTATTAATGGAGTTCTGCTGATTCTTCTTGCAGTGCCTTGTGTGCTTGGAATGACAGACTGGGCAGGATTCTCTATAGGTGGAAAGAATATTATGGATATCGAGGATTTCCTTGTAAGTAATAACCTTCTGCCGATTGGATCACTGGTATATCTTTTGTTCTGTATGACAAGATATGGCTGGGGATGGGATAATTTCATAAAAGAAGCAAATACCGGATCCGGAGTGAAATTCCCGACACATAAAGCCATCCGGTTTTACCTGACATTTATCCTGCCGCTGATCGTGCTGTTTATATTTGTGCAAGGTTATTGGGGCTTGATCGCAGGATAGGACATAAAAAACGTAGTTTTAGATTACGATGTCGTACAAACAATGGTTTTGCACCGACCGAAACGGAGTGTAGACTTGCAGAGGTGCGCAGTAGAAGTATGTCATGCAATTGCATGACGCGCACCTCGCAGCAAGAATGTATTGTTTAATTGCGATGTTATAAACTAAAATATGAAATTTTTATTGCGGGTGAAAGAGAATAGATATTTGAGCCCAGCGTAAGAAAGCCAATACACCGAAAGCCGAATATGATTTCCAGTATAAAGGAGCATCGGAATGTCAGATGCGTCCCTGCAAAATGTCGGAATTTGATGAAAAAATAAAAAAGTTTAAAAAAATTGAAAAAAGTGCTTGCATTCTTGGGAAACCTTTGCTATACTAAGCAAGTACCGAATGCGAGGGTACGGAAAAAACATAAAAACTGATATGGCTCCGTGGTCAAGCGGTCAAGACGCTAGCCTCTCACGCTGGAATCAGGGGTTCGATTCCCCTCGGAGTCACTAAGATCCACAGATTGTTCTGTGGATTTTTTTGTTGTATCCGTGATGAAACGAAGTCTGAGGAGTATTCACCTGGGAAAGATATTTTACAAAAGTATTAGTCCAGAAAACGGAAATAACTTATTTGAAGTATAAAAAGGCGTAGAATTTAATTGTTAAAAATATGACAAAAATACTTCTGGATTGGCTGAATTTTTTGACAAAATCACATGTCTCCAGATACTTGTCATTTAGAATGTTATGGTCTATAATGAGGAAAGCAAAGGTAACAATTTAAATGGAGGAATTTAATATGTTAGTATCAGCAAAAGAAATGCTTGAAAAAGCAGTAGAAGGCCACTATGCAGTAGGGCAGTTTAACATCAACAATCTGGAGTGGACAAGAAGTGCGCTTCTTGCAGCAGAAGAGGTAAAATCTCCAATTATCCTTGGTGTATCTGAGGGCGCAGGAAAATGGATGACAGGATTCAAGACAGTTTCCGCTATGGTACAGGCCATGATTGAAGAACTGAATATCACAGTTCCGGTAGCATTACATCTTGACCATGGTACATACGAAGGATGTTATAAGTGTATAGAGGCAGGATTCTCCTCTATTATGTTCGACGGATCACACTATCCGATCGAGGAGAACATTGAGAAGACGCGTGAACTTGTGAAAGTCTGCAATGAGAAAGGAATTTCTCTTGAAGCAGAGGTTGGCTCTATCGGTGGAGAAGAGGATGGCGTAGTCGGAATGGGCGAGTGCGCAGATCCTAAGGAATGCAAGATGATCGCTGATCTCGGTGTTACAATGCTGGCAGCAGGAATCGGTAATATTCATGGAAAATATCCTGCAAACTGGCAGGGACTCAGCTTTGAGACTCTTGATGCAATTCAGCAGTTAACTGGAAAACTCCCGCTCGTTCTTCACGGTGGTACAGGTATTCCGGATGATATGATTAAAAAGGCAATCAGTCTCGGTGTTGCTAAGATCAATGTAAATACAGAGTGCCAGCTTTCATTTGCAGAAGCTACACGTAAATACATTGAGGCAGGAAAGGATCTGGCAGGAAAAGGATACGATCCACGTAAACTTCTCAAACCAGGTGCAGATGCAATTATTGAAACTGTCAAAGAAAAGATGGAATTATTTGGCTCAGTTGGTAAGGCTGAATAAAGATTTAATTTATACTTGCCTTTTTCAGACGATAGGGTTATACTAACAGACATAGACAGAACAAAGGCGTTCCAATGTTGAATTGGAGTGCCTTTTCTGTATATATAAAAATAGTAATTGTTTAGTATTTGACAAACGGCGAGTATAAGAATATGGTATTGAATGATTACAATTTAAAATAAGTGAAAGAGAGGAAAGCAGGATATGAGTGAGCGTTTTAATGTAGCAGACATTTTCGGAGAAGATGTATTTAATGACACTGTTATGCAAGAGCGCCTTCCGAAAAAAGTATACAAGGATTTGAAGAAGACGATCGAGGAAGGAAAAGAATTAGACCTTGCCACAGCTGATGTCATCGCACATGAGATGAAAGAGTGGGCAATTGAGAAAGGAGCTACACATTATACGCACTGGTTTCAGCCATTGACAGGTGTAACTGCTGAGAAGCATGATTCATTCATTTCCGCACCGCTTCCGAGTGGAAAGGTTCTTATGAGCTTTTCTGGAAAAGAACTGATCAAAGGAGAGCCGGATGCATCTTCATTCCCGTCCGGAGGACTTCGTGCAACATTTGAAGCACGTGGATATACAGCATGGGATTGTACATCACCGGCATTTGTAAGACATGATGCAGCAGGTGCTACACTTTGTATCCCAACTGCTTTCTGTTCTTATACAGGAGAGGCACTGGATCAGAAGACACCACTTCTTCGTTCTATGCAGGTAATCAATGAACAGTCATTGAGATTACTTCGTCTCTTTGGAAATACAACAGCTAAGAAGGTAACACCTTCTGTTGGACCTGAGCAGGAATATTTCTTAGTAGATGCTAAAAAGTTCATGCAGAGAAAAGATTTGATCTATACAGGACGTACACTTTTCGGAGCAATGCCTCCAAAAGGTCAGGAGCTGGATGATCATTATTTTGGAACAATCCGCCAGAGAATTGCAGGATTTATGAAAGATGTAAATGAACAGCTCTGGAAAGTTGGAGTTTCATCAAAGACACAGCATAATGAGGTTGCACCGGCACAGCATGAGCTTGCACCGATCTATGCTGAGGCAAATGTGGCTTTGGATCACAACCACCTTGTAATGCAGACATTAAAGAGAGTTGCATGTCAGCATGGTATGAAGTGTCTGCTTCACGAGAAACCATTTGCAGGAGTTAATGGATCTGGTAAACATGACAACTGGTCACTGACAACGGATGATGGAAAGAATCTTCTGGATCCAGGTGATACACCTCATGAGAATATCCAGTTCTTACTTGTACTTACATGTATTTTGAAAGCTGTTGATGAGCACGCAGATCTTCTTCGTGAGTCTGCAGCTGATCCGGGAAATGATCACAGACTTGGAGCAAATGAGGCTCCACCGGCAATTGTATCTGTATTCCTTGGAGAGCAGCTTGAGGATGTCCTGAATCAGTTGATCAGCACAGGAGAAGCTACACATAGTCTTGCAGAGGGAATCCTTAAGACAGGTGTAGATACACTTCCGGATTTTACAAAAGATGCTACAGACCGTAACAGAACATCACCATTTGCATTTACGGGTAATAAATTTGAGTTCCGTATGGTAGGATCTCGTGATTCTATTGCCGGACCGAACGTTGTACTTAACACAATCGTAGCAGATGCATTTGCAGAGGCATGTGATGTACTGGAGAAAGCAGATGACTTTGATCTTGCAGTACATGATCTGATCAAGAAATATGCGACAGAGCATCAGAGAATCGTATTCGGTGGAAATGGATACTCTGACGAGTGGGTTGCAGAGGCTGAGAGACGTGGACTTCCGAACATCAAGTCTATGGTAGAAGCTATTCCGGCACTGACAACAGATAAAGCAATTAACCTCTTTGAGAAATATAAAGTATTTACAAAGGCAGAGCTTGAGTCCCGTGCCGAGATCAAATACGAGAACTACTCAAAGGCAATCAATATTGAAGCTCGCACAATGATCGATATGGCTACAAAACAGATCATTCCTGCAGTTATCAAATATACAAAAGAACTTGCAGATACAATCAATGCTGTAAAGGCAGCAGGTGCAGACGTTTCTGTACAGTCTGAGCTTCTGACAGAGATTTCGGCTCTTCTTGTAGAGAGCAAGAACGCTCTGAAAGCTTTAACAGAAGTTACAGAGAAAGCTGTAGAGATGGAAGAAGGAGAAGAGCAGGCCAGATACTATCACTTCACAGTTGTGCAGGCTATGGCTGCGCTTCGTTCACCAGTTGACAAACTTGAGATGATCGTAGATAAAGAAGCATGGCCAATGCCTTCTTACGGAGATCTGATGTTTGAAGTATAAGATAAATGTTCCGATAGCAGAGTACAGGAGATTGTAGACTGCGGAAACTTTAGAAAGAATTAAGGATTTTATAAGGACCTTGGACTTGGAATGGACACATCTTTGTGCTATTCTAGGCTCAAGGTCTTTTTCTATGGCATTTGAGTAATGTTGTATGGAGTAGAGATGCATTGTGGATCTTTAAATAATAAAGTGTGAAGGTGTCTGGCTCGCTCGTGATACATAATAGAAACGATTAAGTGTTAATATTAGATATAAGAGATTAAGGAAGGAGATGGAAGATATGACAAAAAATGAATTCCTGGAGGGGCTTAGAAAGGCTCTTGGTAATGATCTGGATCGTGAGACTGTGCAGGAAAATGTTGCATATTATGATGGGTATATCAGTGTTCAAGTGAATCTTGGAAGAACAGAAGAAGAGGTGACCGCGGATCTTGGTGATCCGTGGGTAATTGCGCAGACAATTATTGATGCGGAGGAAGCAAAGCGGGGCACGGGCAGAAATGCTGGAAGTTCCTATACTACCGCCAATAGTGGATTCAGTGATCCAGTATATGGAGATGGCGGGGATTATACACGCGAGGATTATTATGATCAGAATCAGGGATATCAGACACATGTGCACACATTTGGCTTTGATACCTGGTGGAAAAAGCTGTTGCTGATACTTGGAATTATTGGGATTATCGTGCTTGTAGTATCGATTGTTGGAGGAATTATAAGCCTTCTGGCACCGATTTTGATTCCGCTTGTGATCATTATGCTGATTATCAGACTGATTGGCGGAAGCGGCCGGCGATGGTAAGCGAGACAGGCAGCCATATAAATATGATTTATATATAGAAAATATATGAAATAAGAAACAGACATTCCGACGGGGTTAAAATTAAGCCTGCCAGAATATCTGTTTTTGTTTGGGAAAATAGGGCAAAATAAAAGACTGATAGGGGAGCTATCAGTCTTTTGAGGGGAGTATAAATAATTAATAAGGGGTTGTAGAAAGTTGTGCTTCCTACGAATTCAAGTATAATATAGGAATTTCTAAAAAGCAAGATAAAAATGAAAAATCTTAAAAAAACCTTAAGGTGAGATTAAGATGCAAGATAATAACTTCATGCATTGGGAAGTAATGCTTTTGTTGAGGTAGCTGGTTTGACAAAATAGAAATGTTAACATATAATATACTTAACAGGAAAGCTGGAAGGTGAATGCAGCTCACCCGTTCCGGCGAATAAATTTATTAGTTATAAAGAATAGTCGTCAACTCGCCAAAGTCAGGACGGCTATTTTTTATGGGTAAAACTAAGTATTGCAACAATAAGCATCGCTATGGATACAATAAGCTGTAATTCTTCATATGTACTCATGTAGCACCACCTCCGACAGGCTCGGAACAGGTGCAGCACGTCCTCCAGTTTCCCGGTTAAATATATTATATGAGGATATTATAATATATTTAATAGCAAAAATATAGCAAAAATATAAAAATAAAACTATTTTACATCACATAAAATTCGGATGCCGGGACATACTAATTTTGCAGCAAAAAAGATTAGGAGGAATTAATATGGCTAAGAATTACAGTTCATCAAACAAAAACAGTTACGGCGAGGATGGTTACAACTCAACAAACAAGAACAAAACAAATTCAAGTATGGGGGATAAAAACGCATCTAACAAGACTTCAAACAAGAATGCAAAGAATTCTTCAAACAAGAATGCATCTAACGCATCTGACCGCAACTGTCATGATGAGAGTGACAGATACTAATCAGAGCTGATGATCAGCGTGGTTTGCAGGTATACTGTGAATTTTGCTGGCGACCGGGGGCATGCCACAAGGCATGTCCCTGTTTGCGTTGCCGGGCATATGAAGTGATAATGATTGAGAAACTGCCTGAGATATTTGAAAATATTATTTTTCAATATTTTTTGTTGAGTCCGACTTACGGAAATGATTGACAGTGCCCGGTAATAAAAGTAATATGAAAGAAAAACTTTTTTAATGCAAATGATGATTTGGAGAGATATATGAGAAGAATGGAATTGATTGCTCCGTGCCATTTTGGACTGGAAGCAGTGCTAAAACGTGAAATTATAGACCTTGGATATGAGATTTCGGAAGTGGAAGACGGAAGAGTCACATTTATCGGAGATGAGGAGGCTATATGCCGTGCAAATGTGTTCCTGCGTACGGCAGAGCGTATTCTCATTAAGGTGGGGAGCTTTAAAGCAACAAGCTTTGAAGAGCTGTTTGAGGCAACGAAGAGCCTTCACTGGGAAGAATATATTCCGAGAAACGGAAAATTTTGGGTTGCGAAAGCTGCTTCGATAAAAAGTAAGCTGTTCAGCCCGTCAGATATTCAGTCTATTATGAAAAAAGCGATGGTACGCAGACTTCAGGAGTATTATGGCATCGAATGGTTCCCGGAGGATGGAGCATCTTACCCGGTACGTGTATTTTTAATGAAAGACATTGTGACAATTGGAATTGATACTTCAGGGGTATCTTTACATAAACGCGGATATCGAGAAGTGTCTGGAAAAGCGCCGATTACAGAAACGTTGGCGGCATCACTTATTATGCTGACACCTTGGAATAAAGACCGGATCCTGGTAGATCCATTTTGTGGAAGTGGAACATTTCCGATTGAAGCGGCTATGATGGCAGTCAATATTGCTCCGGGAATGAATCGTTCTTTTACAGCTGAATCTTGGATGAATATTATACCGAAAAAGGTCTGGTATGACACGATTGATGAGGCAAATGATTTGATTCAGGATGATGTCGAGGTGGACATTCAGGGATACGATCTGGACAGTTCTGTAATTAAGATCGCAAGGCGCAATGCCAGAGAGGCGGGAGTGGATCATCTGATACATTTTCAGGAAAGAGACGTTAAAGATCTGCATCACCCGAAAAAATATGGTTTTGTGATTACCAATCCACCGTATGGTGAGCGATTGGAGGATAAAAAGGATCTTCCGGCCCTTTACAGAGCATTTGGTGAGAGCTTTAAGCATTTGGACAGCTGGTCTGCCTATATGATAACTTCTTATGAAGAAGCTGAACGATATTTTGGACGCAAGGCGGATAAGAATCGTAAGATTTATAATGGAATGTTGAAGACTTATTTCTATCAGTTCCTTGGACCGAAACCGCCAAAAAAGCTGAGGGAGAAGTAGGAAAAACCAGAGGAGAATTGAAGATGGACACAATTATATTTGCGACAGGTAACAAAAATAAAATGATAGAGATCCGTATGATTCTAGCAGATCTTGGCTGCAAGATCTTGTCCCAGAAAGAAGCCGGAATCCAGGCGGATGTAGTAGAGGATGGACAGACATTTGAGGAAAATGCGTTAATTAAGGCGACGACGATCGCGGATATTGCACGGAAGATGCCGGAGTATAAAAATGCAGTTGTTCTGGCAGACGATTCCGGATTGGAAATCGATGCGCTGAATAAAGAACCGGGAATCTATTCGGCACGCTATATGGGTGAGGATACGTCTTATGATATTAAGAACCAGGCGCTGATAGACCGGCTTGAGGGAGTGCCGGATGAGAAGCGTACGGCAAGATTTGTATGTGCGATAGCGGCGGCGCTTCCAGACGGAAGTACGGAAGTTGTACGAGGAACGATGGAAGGTCGTATTGGTTATGAGATCACAGGGGAAAATGGATTCGGATATGATCCGATCTTTTATCTGCCGCAGTTTGGCTGCAGCAGTGCAGAACTTGAACCGGAGAAGAAAAATGAACTGAGCCATCGCGGAGAAGGACTTCGCAAAATGCGCAAAGTATTGGAAGAAAAGCTGGAAAGCAAATAGAAGATATAACCAGACGAAAGAAAAGGCAGCTAGAAGAATGCAGTAAAAGAAAAGACAGGAAGACAAAAGAAATATGAAAATTGTGATAGTAAGTGATACACATGGTTCCAGAAAGAATATTGAAAATGTTTGTGAGTGTAATCCGGATGCAGATATGCTGATCCATCTTGGTGATGTGGAAGATGATGAAGATTACATAGAAGCTATTTTTGAGTGTCCAACGCATATTGTGGGTGGAAACAATGATTTCTTTTCAAGACTTCCGAGGGAGGAAGAATTTGAACTGGAAGGACATCATATCTTTATTACGCATGGACATGCATATTATGTCAGCATGGGAGAGGCGCATTTGCAGGAAGAAGCGCGCCGCAGAGGTGCGGATATTGTGATGTATGGGCACACACATGTGCCGGCACTTACAATAGACGCTGATCTTGTGACGCTGAATCCGGGCAGCCTGACTTATCCGAGGCAGCAGGGACGACAAGCTACCTACATGGTGATGAAATTAGAAAAAGGAAAAAAGCCTGAAGTAGAGCTTAAAACTGTGTAAAGATATGAACTCAATAAGTCTGGAAAGCCCGATTTTACGGGCTTTCCGAAGTATGGAAGACGCTTTGAAGAATTTTTTGAAAAAAGTTTAAAAAAATTGTTGACATATAGAGGGGGCTTATGTATAATACTATTTGTGTCACGGAGATAACGAC
>NZ_HF986127.1:0-20856 GCF_000431435.1 Veillonella sp. CAG:933 | reverse complement strand
CTCTTTAGCGCCCCAAAATAAATTATAGAACCCTTTTTATTATGATTGATTATGTATAAAATAAATAAAGTTTTCTATACATTAAAGTCATAGGGAAGTAAAACAACTGATTCCTATTGAAAGAATCGGGATTTTTATTAGACGATTTTTTGACATTTGAATACTGAAATGTAATATTAGAATTGCATTATTCGTAAATGATAATTGACACCCCTTTGTGAGGCGTTACAATAAGGGCGTAGATAGTTCTACTAGGGTAACAACATTGTTTGTGGCGGACGTATTACCTGTTAGTTCTTATTATTTATGATGCGAGCCATCACCTTCAATGCTGTTAGGACATTGGAGGTGTTTTTTTATGGAAATGAATGGGTTGTACATCGTAATCGCCTCGGCGTGCATCCTCATTTTAGCGTACCGCTATTATGGGGCCTTCTTAGCCGCTAAGGTATTGGTATTGGACCAATTCCGTCCAACCCCGGCCGTTGTTCACAACGACGGCCATGACTATGTACCTACGAATAAGTGGGTAACATTCGGTCACCATTTTGCAGCGATTGCCGGTGCAGGTCCTTTGGTTGGTCCTGTTATTGCTGCTCAATTCGGTTATTTACCGGGTTTATTATGGATCTTGATCGGGTCGGTTGTAGCCGGGGCCGTTCACGACATGGTAATTTTGTTTGCGTCGGTTCGTTATGACGGCAAATCCATTGCCGATATTGCTAAGGAAGAAATTTCCAATTTGGCCAGTATCGGTGCCATGCTCGCTACCTTGTTCCTTTTGATTATTACTTTGGCCGGTATGGCCGTAGTAGTAGCCAATGCGCTTCATAACTCCGCATGGGGCTTCTTCTCCGTCAGCATGACGATTCCAATCGCTATTTTCGTAGGTATTTATTTACGCTGGTTTCGCCCCGGCAAAATTCAGGAAGCAACGGTTATCGGTGTAGTACTTATCTTTGCCGCCATTATTTACGGTCCTCAAGTAGCCGCTTCCTCCTATGCAAGCTGGTTCCTTTACGACTTACAGACCATCGAAATCATGTTGGCTGTATACGGTTTCTTCGCAGCCGCCTTGCCTGTATGGTTGTTGCTGGCACCGCGTGATTATTTATCCACGTACTTAAAAATCGGTACTATCGGTGCTTTGGCATTAGGGATTATCATCGTTATGCCGATAATCCAAATGCCGGCCGTTACCCAGTACATTTACGGCGGCGGTCCTGTCCTTAAAGGTTCCGTATTCCCATTCATTTTCATTACCATCGCCTGTGGTGCCTTGTCCGGTTTCCATACCGTAATTGCTACCGGTACAACACCTAAGATGATTACCAATGAAAAAGAAATCTTACCTATCGGTTACGGCGCTATGCTTACGGAAGCATTCATTGCCATGATGGCTTTGATTGCCGCTACCGCATTACATCCTGATGACTATTTTGCCATCAACTCCACTACTGAATCCTTCAAAGCTTTGGGACTTCAAGTTCATGAATTACCGGCTTTATCTCAGATGGTCGGCGAAGACTTGATGCATCGTCCGGGCGGCGCCGTTTCCTTGGCCGTCGGCATGGCTCATATCTTCTCGCGCTTGCCTAACATGGCTCATCTCATGGGCTACTGGTACCATTTCTGCATCATGTTCGAAGCTTTGTTTATCATGACTTTGATTGATGCCGGTACTCGTGTAGGTCGTTATTTATTGCAAGAATTATTAGGCCGTTTTTACAAACCGCTTGAAAACGTTAACTGGGCACCGGGCGTATATGGCTGTGCTGCCTTAATTTGTATCATGTGGGGTTACCTCGTATTACAAGGTAACATCGGTATTATCTGGCCGTTATTCGGTGTATCCAATCAGTTGCTCGGTACCATGACTTTGGCCGTAGGTACTACAGTAATCATGCGTCTCGGCCACAAACGTTACGCTTGGGTAACCGGTGTACCATGTTTCTTCATGGCCATCATTGCTATTGCTGCCGATTATGAAAACGTATTCTACAGTTACATTCCGGCCGGCAAATGGACCTTGGTTGCCTTCAGTGTAGTCATGTTCCTCATGATTGTCATCGTATTGGTGGAAGCGGTTCGCAGCTGGATTCGTTTAGCTAAAATTCCGCAAAACTATAAGACGCAAGCTGAGGTAGAAGCAGAAAGTCTTAAGAAATACGGTGCCGTTAAAGTAGAAGTTAAATAAGGGTGTTACGCCTGACAAATAAATAAACTGTCATAGGTGTATGTAACTTAAAGTGCTTTGAATGACATATATATAAATAACCGCTCCGATTCATTACGAATTCGGGGCGGTTATTTGTATATACATAAGTTTAGGGCGAAAATGTGGGGAAAAGAGGTAAAAATTGTGTCAAATAAGGGGCAGAATATACCCATATATTGAAGTTCACGTCGTTTTGTGCTAGAGTAAGCATATGAATGATATTCTATAGTAATAGAGTAATAGGAGATTGCAACAATGAAAGCAAAACCAATGACAGTTTCGTGTAATTACCGGGAGCAACTCTGTGTTGACTCGGCTCCGGGCCCCGGCACTATTGTAATATTCGGTGCCTCCGGCGACTTGACTAAACGAAAATTGTTACCGGCTATACATGCTTTATTTGAGCGTAAATTATTACCGGAAAAATTCGCCGTAATCGGCGTAGCTCGTACTGAAATGACCAATGAAGCTTTTCAGGAAGAAGTACGCGAAGCTATGGCGGCTAACGGCGATACCGTAACAGATGATTTCTTGGCCAGATTTTCCTATGTGGCCGGTCAATATACGGAAGCGGCTATGTTTGAACTGCTTGAAACCGAGTTAAAACGCGTCAGTGAAGCTCATGGCACGGAAGGAAATGCTTTATTCTACTTGGCCATGCCGCCGACTATGTTTGAACCGATTGTAAAAGGTTTGGCAGAGCAGGGCTTATTGGACGAAGAGGAAGCATGGTCCCGCGTTATTATTGAAAAACCGTTCGGCCACGATTTAGAAAGTGCCGTTGCCCTCGATAAATCCTTGAAACGTTATATTAAAGAATCGCAAACTTATCGTATCGACCATTATTTAGGTAAAGAAACGGTTCAGAATATTTTGATGCTCCGTTTTGCCAATGCCATTTTTGAACCGCTTTGGAATCATACGTATATTGAAAAAGTGGAAATTACCGTAGCGGAAGAATTAGGCGTTGAAAAACGAGCCGGTTATTATGATAAAGCCGGTGCTTTGCGCGACATGTTCCAGAACCACATGGTACAGATGTTATCGCTCATCGCCATGGAACCGCCGGCTATTTTTGAAGCCGATGCGTATCGCGATGAAATCGCTAAATTAATTTCGTCCATCCGTCCGTTGGAAGGACAGGACCTCGGCAAAATATCCGTGCGCGGCCAATATGTAGAAGCCGTTGATTCGGAACGTCCGGCCGTAGGCTATCGCAAGGAAGAAGGGGTGGCCCCGAACTCTCAGACGGAAACGTATGTGGCGTTAAAACTCTTCATCGATAACTGGCGTTGGCGCGGCGTACCGTTCTATATGCGTACGGGCAAACGCTTACCGAAGAAATCCAGTGAAATCGCCATTACGTTTAGACCGATTCCACACTCCATTTTCAAACCGATTAGACCGAGAGATTTTAATCAAAACGTCTTGTTGTTGCGTATGCAGCCACATGAAGGGATGGGCTTATCGTTGGAAGTTAAGTCGCCGGGCTCTAAACTTTGTGTAAATACCTTGGAGATGGATTTCTCCTACAGTGATTTTATGCAAGGGGAGGATATTCCGGATGCCTACGAACGCTTAATTTTGGATGCCCTCTTAGGGGACCAAACCTTGTTTGTACGCAATGATACCGTAGAAGCATCTTGGCGTTTATTTATGCCGTTATTGCGTGCTTGGGAAGCTGATTTGGACAATGTGCCACTTTGCTTCTATCCGGCCTATAGCGAAGGACCGAAAGAAACTAATGAGATTTTAGAAGGAGGCTCCTTACAATGGCGCAAGATTTAATTCGTGCTTTTGAGACCGCTCAAGAAGTAGCGGAAGCAGTAGCTAAGGATTTTATTGCCTTTACGAATACTTGTATTGCCGAGTCCGGAAGCGCTGTAGTAGCTATTTCCGGCGGTACTACTCCGAATACATTATTTGAGCTTTTAAATACCGATGCATATCGTACGCAATTGGATTGGGAAAATATATTCTTCCTTTGGGTGGATGAGCGCTTTGTGCCGCAGACCGATCCGGACAATAATTTCTATCGTGCCAAAGAACGCCTCTTTGCCTCTATTGGCGGCAGCAGTCATTTCTATCCGGTACCGACAAACAGCGGTACCGTTGAAGAAGCAGCCGATGCCTATGAAAAAGAAGTAGCCACCGTGCTCAGTGCTTGTGAAAAAGACGGCGTAGATCTTGCGTTGTTAGGCCTTGGCGATGACGGCCATACTGCATCCTTATTTGCTCGGTCTCAGGCTTTGGAAGAAAAGAAGCGGACCGTTATTCCCGTAACGGACGGCAAAGTATGGAACCGTGTGAGCATGTCGTTCCCGTTTTTGGCGAAAGCGCGCAATGTATGGTTTACCGTTGTGGGTGAATCGAAAGCGGCAGCTCTTGGTCGCGTACTGCGTCAGCGTAAAGAGTATATGGATGAATCATGGGAAGAACGTATCGGCCATGTGCTTCCGGGCGCTGTTCTCTCACAGGATACAGTGACATGGTATGTAGACAAAGCCGCTAAAAACTAATATTTAAATTGATAAAATGCTATGATACTTTCTATAGCATTTTTATAGGGTTTCGTGTTACACTGTAAAGAGAAATGATAATTATTGTAGCTAAACGAGGTGAAAATTATGTTTAATTTCGGTACACAGGAACTAATTTTAGTGCTCGTTATTGCGCTCGTTGTGTTCGGACCGGGTAAGTTGCCGGAAGTTGGTAAAGCCATTGGTAAAGGTATCAATGAGTTCAAAGACGCTGTAAGCTCTGACAAGAAAAAAGAAGAAAAAGTATCTGATGTGGCCAAAGTGGAAACGATTGACGTAGAAGCGGGCGCCGTTAATGATAAAAAACATAAAGAAATTCAATAAAATGATAATTAAGGCCTCCCTATGCCGTCAGGCCAGGGGAGGCCTTTGCGACTAAATCGTTAATATTATGGCTTGGTTCATATCGTTGAGCCGGAAGAAGATTGGAGGAACATATTATGTGTAAAGATTGTGGTTGCGGCAGTACAGGTCATGCTCATCAGCAGGTATTCAACGTACCGGGAATGATGTGCAGCAATTGCGAAAATACAGTAAAAACTGCAGTACTCGGTTTGCCGGGGGTTATGTCTGCCGACGTGGATTTGAAATCCAAAGACGTAACTATTTCCTATGACAACAGCAAAGTTAATGCTGATGCCATTAAAGAAGCCATTGATGCAACAGGCTTTGAAGTAGCTTCCGTATCCGAAGCGACTCATGCTCATGAAAAGGGCGGCCTCATGGGCACATTGAAACGTATGTTTAAGTAAAATAGCGATGCGTCCGTTGCGGTAGTAACGGGCGTTTTTTGCGTTAAACGTATTGGCAGGCCTTAATGTTGAGGAGTTAATTATGATTAAAAAGTTTAATACAGAAACCTTTAATTGGGAGGGCGTAGATACTTTAGTCTATAAACAGGACGGCAGTCCCTTCAAAGATGTAACACGGCAGGTACTCTTTGACGGCGCCTTTGACATTCCCTGCCAATTCCGTTATTTTGAAGTGAAACCGGGTGGTTATTCGACCTTGGAACATCATGAACATACACATATGGTTATGATTTTCAGAGGCCATGGGCAATGTTTGCTGGGTGAAAAAGTGGTGGATGTAAAAGTGGGCGATTTTATTGAAATCCCGAGCAACACGATTCATCAATTTCGTGCCAATAAGGGCGATTATGTAGGCTTTTTGTGTCTTGTTAATATAGACCGTGATAAGGTGAAAATTCCAAGCGAAGAAGAAATTGAAGCCTTAAAAGCAAATCCAACGGTTAAAGAATTTTTAGAAAGTTGTTAAAAGGTATAAGCTATGTTATAATTAACTGTTATTTATATAGATTGATACTTTTGACTATATCAGTAGTTAATATTTTTTATAGCGAAACAGGAGGCATACATACATGATTCGCGAAGATATTCGTAATGTCGCAATTATTGCGCACGTTGACCATGGTAAAACAACCTTGGTGGACGCCCTTTTAAAACAAAGCCATATTTTTAGAGAGAATGAAAAAGTGGCAGAGCGTGTTATGGACTCTAACGATCTTGAAAGAGAACGTGGTATTACCATTTTGTCTAAAAATACGGCTGTCATGCATAATGGCGTAAAAATCAACATCGTTGACACCCCGGGCCATGCTGACTTCGGCGGCGAAGTAGAACGCGTACTCAACATGGTTGATGGCGTATTGTTGTTGGTTGACGCTTTTGAAGGTCCGATGCCACAGACTAAATACGTACTTCGTAAGGCGTTGGAACAGAAATTAAAACCAATCGTTGTTATCAACAAAATTGACCGTCCGGACCAACGTGTTCACGAAGTAGAAGACGAAGTATTGGAACTCTTCATGGAACTCGAAGCCGATGACGATCAATTAGACTTCCCGGTTGTATATGCATCCGCTCGTGATGGCATTGCTAAATTGTCCATGGATGATGAAGGCAAAGATATGCAGCCTTTATTCGAAGTATTGTTAAAAGAAATTCCTGCTCCGCAGGGCGACATTGACGGTCCGTTACAGTTCATGGTTACGACCCTTGACTATGATGATTATGTAGGCAAAATCGCCGTTGGTCGTATTGTTCGCGGTCGCATGAGAACTAACCAGCAGGTTGTAATCATGAACGGCGAAAGCACTCGTAAAGCTAAAATCGGTCGTGTTTATACCTACAATGGCTTGAATCGTGTGGAAACCGATGAAACCGCCATGGGCGACATCACTGCTTTCGTAGGTATCGAAGATATCAACATCGGTGAAACCGTAGCTGATGCGGAACATCCGGAAGCATTACCGGCTATTAAGATTGACGAACCTACGTTGTCCATGATGTTCTCCGTTAATAACTCCCCGTTTGCCGGTCGTGAAGGGGATTATGTAACGAGCCGTCATTTACGTGACCGTTTGTTCAAAGAAGTAGAAACCAACGTGTCCATGAAAGTAGAAGAAACCGATTCGCCGGATTCCTTCAAAGTATCCGGTCGCGGTGAACTTCATTTGGCCGTTTTAATCGAAACTATGCGTCGTGAAGGCTATGAATTACAGGTTGGTAAACCACGTGTAATTTACAAACGCATTAACGATCAGCTCTGCGAACCATTAGAATACTTAACCATCGACGTACCTCAGGAATTCATGGGTACCGTTATGGAAAACTTGGGCGTTCGTAAAGCCGAATTAATTAACATGACCGAATTGGCCGGTTACCTCCGCATGGAATTCATTATTCCTGCCCGTGGTCTTATCGGTTTCCGTGCTCAATTCTTAACCAGCACTAAAGGTAATGGTATCATGAACCATGTGTACCATGGGTATGCACCATTTAAAGGCGACATTCCGAGCCGTACGCGCGGCGCTTTGGTAGCTTTTGAAGACGGCGAAACAACTCCTTACGGTTTGAATTCCGTACAGGATCGCGGTACTTTATTCGTAGGTCCTAACGAAGCGGTTTACACCGGTCGCATTATCGGTGAAAACTCTCGTGAAACCGACATGGACGTTAACCCATGTAAGAAAAAACATGTTACCAACATGCGTTCCAGCTCTTCTGACGAAGCTGTTCGTTTGACACCGCCTCGTATTTTCAGCTTGGAACAGGCTTTGGAATGGATTAACGACGACGAATTGGTAGAAGTAACACCGCACAGCATTCGCATGCGTAAAACTATTTTGGATCGTGCTGCCCGTGCTAAAGCAGCTAAAAACGCTCGCTAAGCAATACTATGAGTTGGTGGCAGCGACGGTCGTCGCGTAAGACACAGTCGAAGACATATGAATTACGAATAGCCGGTGAGCTTATACCGTATACGGTGACGTGGAAGGCTGTCAAAAACATGAACCTCCGCGTCATGCCGGACGGTACGGTCAAGGTATCGGCACCGTGGCGTATGCCCGCTCACACCGTTACTCAATTTGTTTCGGAGCATGAAGGCTTTATCGATAAAGCACGGCAGCGCTTCAAAGACCATCAGGCGAAACAGACCCCTGTAGTACCGTATCAGTACGAAAACGGTGAACTGTTTACCATTCTGGGGTATGAAGCCCGGTTGACGGTGGCTCCGGTTGAACCCAATCACGCACCTTACGTGAGTTGGAGTGAATCGGACCCGGCTGTTTTATACATGTTTGTCAAACCGCACAGCACGCTAGCGGAGCGCGCCGCGTTGATGGCGGATTTTTGGGAACATCTGGTAGAAGATGTGGTGAAGGATATGCGTGATCGCATTTATCGTTGTTACATTGAAGCCGGTTATGATGTGCCCTATCCAAAACTGCGTATTCGCGAAGCGAAAACGCGCTGGGGTTCCTGTTCCTTACGGACAGAGCGGATTATGATTAATCAGAAACTATTAATCGGGCCTCGATTATTCTTGGAATATGTAATGATTCATGAGTTTGCCCATTTTATTCAACCGAACCATTCCGCTCGCTTTTGGCAGGTAGTGGCTGAATTTATGCCCCAGTGGCAGATGGTGCGCCGTGAATTGACTCATTGTTTTCGAGGTCGTTAACGAATAGTCCCATTCGCCGGGAGGCTATTTCGTAGTAATGTTTGATAATTAAGCAGTACGACTTCCAACTTATGATATAATTAAATAAGGTACAGATACAGTAAAAGGACTGACCTCGGGGTCGGTCCTTTTTATATAATTTTGATTGAGGAGGGAACCATGAAACCATTTGTTCATTTGCATAGCCACACTGAATACAGCTTGCAGGACGGCATCAGTCGCCTGCCGCAAATGGTAGCCCGCGCCAAAGAACTGAACATGCCTGCTTTGGCGATAACGGACCATGGTAACATGTGTGGTGCCATTTATTTTTATAAAGAAGCAAAAAGTGCGGGGATAAAGCCGATTATCGGCTGCGAAGTGTATGTTACGACGGGCAGTCGTTTTGATAAAGACGCAAGTCGGCAAGAGCGATTGAAACATTTGATTTTGCTGGCTGAGACCATGGAAGGCTATCAAAATCTCACTAAAATCGTATCCCGCGGTTTTACGGAGGGTTTTTACCGCAAACCTCGTGTCGATCACGCATTATTAAAAGAACACAGTAAAGGTATCATCGCCTTGAGTGCTTGTATTCAAGGAGAAATTCCGCAATGTGTATTGCAGGATAATCCGGAAGGAGCGAAACGAGCGCTGGAAACCTACTTAGATATTTACGGCAAGGATAATTTCTTTTTAGAAATACAGAATCACGGCTTACCCGCCGAAGTAAAAGCGCAGGAAGCACTCATTCAGTTAGCCAAAGAGTATGGCGTAGGCTTGGTGTGCTCCAATGACTTTCATTATGTATTAAAAGAAGATGCAGATGCGCAAGATATTAAGGTTTGCATTGCGACCGGGGCCAAAGTGGCCGATACGGATCGACTTAAATTCCCGAATGACGAGTTTTATATGAAGAGCGGCGACGAAATGGCGGAATTATTCAGTCATATTCCGGGTGCCATGGAAAATACCTTGGCCATTGCAGACCGTTGTAATGTGGAATTTAATTTTGATGAGCATCATTTGCCTCATTTCGACGTGCCGGAAGGGGAGACGGCGACTACCTATTTACGCCATTTGTGTGAAAAAGAAGTGCCGCGACTGTACGGTACGATGACGCCGGAACTGAAAGAACGGCTCGATTATGAACTCGCCGTTATCGCTCAAATGGGTTTTGACGATTATTTCCTCATCGTGTGGGATTATGTGCGTTACGCTCGTGAGCACGACATTTTAGTAGGGCCCGGTCGTGGTAGTGCGGCCGGTTCCGTGGTGGCCTATTTGCTCGGCATTACCGGCCTTGACCCGCTCAAATATAATCTTCTCTTTGAACGCTTTTTGAATCCGGAACGTGTCAGCATGCCTGATATCGATATTGACTTCTGCTACGAAAAACGCGGCAAGGCTATCGAATATGTAACGGAAAAATACGGTCAAGCTCGGGTGGCTCAGATTATCACCTTCGGTACGGAAGCGGCGCGTGCCGTTATTCGCGATGTGGGTCGCGTGCTCGATCATCCACTGCCTGAAGTGAACCGCCTGGCTAAGATGATACCCAATGAATTGGGCATTACGCTCGACAAAGCGCTGAAGGGTAAAGATTTAAAGCAGCTCTATGATACGGATCCGAAGGTTCGTGAACTCTTTGATTATGGCCGTAAACTGGAAGGTATTGTGCGCAACGCCTCCACTCATGCGGCGGGCGTGGTGATTTCGGCGGCACCGTTGGAAGACCATGTGCCAATTCAGAACGCCAATGACGCGGGCTTTGTTACTCAGTATGATAAAGACAATATCGAAGAATTGGGCCTTTTGAAAATGGACTTCTTGGGCCTTCGGACGCTTACTGTTATGGATGACGCTTTGAAGCTCATTAAAGCTAACCGCGGAATTGATATTGACCTCGATAAAATTCCCCTTGACGACAAGGCCGCGTGTGACCTCTTAACCCGCGGTGATACGCCGGGCGTATTCCAGCTTGAATCGGATGGGATTACGAAGCTCGTTATGGATTTACGACCGGAGCATTTTGAAGACCTCATTCCTTTGGTTGCCTTGTATCGACCGGGGCCGTTGGGCAGCGGCATGGTGGAAGACTTTATTAAACGTCGCCACGGGGAGATGGAAATTACCTATTTACATCCGTTGTTGGAACCGATTTTGAAGGATACCTTCGGGGTTATTCTTTACCAGGAACAGGTTATGCAGATTGCCTCTGCCATGGGTGGTTTCAGTCTCGGCCAAGCGGATTTAATGCGCCGTGCCATGGGTAAAAAGAAAGAATCCGTCCTTAAAGCGCAACGTGAATCCTTTATTGCCGGCTCGGTGCAGAATAATATTCCGGAAGCCATTGCCAATGAAGTATTCGATTTGCTCGTATACTTTGCGGGCTACGGTTTTAACAAATCCCACAGTGCGGCCTATGCCTATATTGCGTATCAGACGGCCTATTTGAAGGCTCATTATTATCCTGAATTTATGGCGGCTACTATGAGTAGTTTCATGACCAACGTGGATAAACTGACGTACTATATTAATGACTGTAAAAAGCACGGCGTCGAAGTGTTGGGCCCGGATATTAATTACGGGGAACAGGCTTTTGCCGTACAGAACGGTGCTATTCGTTTCGGTTTGGGTGGCGTTAAGAGCGTAGGCGATAATGCGGTGGAACAACTTTTGGCCGAGCGCCATCGGAACGGTTTATACAGCTCCATTCTTGATTTTTGCAAACGGGTCGACTCGCGCGTGGTAAATAAACGCTTACTGGAAAGCTTAATTCGCTGCGGCGCCATGGATAGCTTCAAGGAAAACCGCAATCAGCTCCTCGCCATGTATGAAGGAGCGCAGAGTTTGGGACAGCGCCTTCAAAAAGAAGAAGCCCGCGGCGCTATGAGTCTTTTTGGTGATGAACCGTCCGTGGCGGAAACCATTGAAGTGCCAAAGCTCGACGATTTGACCATGGATGAAAAATTGCGCGATGAAAAAGAATATACCGGTTTTTATATTTCCGGCCATCCTCTTAATTCTTATGAAGCTGAATTAAAAGGTCTTTTCGAAGTGGGTAAACTTAATGAAAATCCGGAACAATACGACAAGCAGGAAGTGACCGTAGGTGGCCTCATTGTAGAGAAAACCGACAGAATTACGCGGCGCAACGATGTCATGTCCATTATTCGGCTCGAAGATTTTTCCGGTTCCACGTCTATTGTCGTTTTCCCACAAAAATTTCAGCAGTATCAGGCCATGCTGGCCGTAGATATGGCGGTACGTATTTCGGGACGGATTGATGCGGATGAAAAGGGCGTACAAATCATTGCCGATACGATTAAGCCGTTAAAAGTCAATTACGATACGGCCAAGCGTATTGTAATTCATATTCGTCCTGGTTTTGACACGGCCGAAGCGAGTAATGCGTTGAAAAAATTACTCCTCAAAGCAACCGGGACGGTACCGGTCACCTTTTATTTACATCGGCAACGGAAACGCATTGATGTAGCCAAAGAATACTATTTTGCCCCCGGGACTGAAATATGCCGGGCGGTGGAAGAAATTTTAGGCCCCGATAGTGTAGAAATACTTTAATTGATTAGTGTATAATGGTTACTATGAAGGGAAAACATAGGCTTTATTCCAATTCATTATGAGTGAGGTATTTACTATGAAAAAGACTAAAATTGTTTGTACCATTGGACCGAGCACTGATGCGCCCGGCGTATTGGAACAGATGCTACAGGCCGGTATGAACGTAGCACGCTTCAATTTTTCACATGGCTCTTATGACGAACATACGAAACGTATGGAAGCGGTGCGCGCTGCTTCGAAGAAAACCGGGATTCCGGTAGCGCTTATGCTTGATACCAAAGGGCCTGAAATTCGTTTAGGTCATTTTAAAGAGGGCAAAGTAATGCTTGAAGCGGGTAAACCGTTTACGCTTACTATGCGCGATATTGAAGGGGACGCTACCATTTGTTCGGTTAACCATAAAGGCTTGGTGGATGACGTTAAAGTAGGGTGCGAAATTTTATTATCCGACGGTTTGGTTACCTTGCAGGTAGAAAAAATCGAAGGCACCGAAATTTACACTACAATTAAAAACAACGGGCCTATGAGCGATCGTAAACGCGTAGCCGTACCGGGCATTCCACTCAGCTTACCACCGGTTTCGGAAAGCGATATGGCAGATTTGCGTTTCGGTTGCCAAATGGATGTGGACTATGTAGCCGCTTCCTTTATGCAGCGTGGCACTGATGTAGTGGCTATTCGCCGCATTTTGGAAGAAGAAGGGAAAGATATTAAAATCATTTCCAAGATTGAAAATGAAGAAGGTATCAATAACTTAGACGATATTTTGCGCATGTCCGACGGTCTCATGGTAGCTCGTGGTGACCTGGGCGTTGAAATCCCTGCTGAAGAAGTACCGGTTCTTCAGAAGATGATGATTACTAAATGTAACAAAGCCTCGAAGCCTGTAATTACGGCCACTCAAATGTTGGAATCTATGACGAATAACCCACGCCCTACCCGCGCCGAAGCCAGCGACGTAGCGAATGCTATTTTGGACGGCACTGATGCGGTTATGCTGTCCGGCGAAACAGCAGGCGGTAAATACCCGGTAGAAGCGGTACAGACAATGGCGCGTATTGCGGAAGTGACGGAACATTCCACTTTATATTGCAATATTGAGCATCCGTTTGCTTCTGATACGGTACAAACTACGGATGCCATCAGTGTGGCAACCGTAACGGTAGCTAAGAATCTTGATGCGGCGGCTATCATTACTTGTACGGAAACGGGTAAAACGGCTATGAGTATTTCCCGCAACCGTCCGCGCGCTAAGATTTTAGCGGTTACGCCGCATGAAGCTACGGTTCGTCGCGTTCAGTTGTATTGGGGCGTTGAAGCCGTACTCGGTGCGGGCCATGAAAATTCCGATGAAATGGTATACAGTGCTATTACATCGTCCTTGGCTGAAAACCATATCGAATCCGGCGATTTAGTTGTTATTACCGCCGGCGTACCATCCGGTAAGGCCGGTACGACCAATATGATTCGCGTACATGTAGTCGGCAAAGCCGTATTAAGCGGTAATGGTGTGGGTAAAGGCGCCGCTACCGGTCGTGTTTGCCTCGCTTATAATGCTGAAATGGCAGGGAAGTCTTTCCGCGATGGCGATGTATTGGTAGTTCGCACGTTAGAACCGGAATTAATGCCGTTTGCTAAACGTGCCGGTGCTATCATTGCTGCTGAAGACGGCTTTACTTCGGCGGCCGCTATTGCAGGGATTAACTTCGGTATTCCGGTAATTTTAGGTGTAAGAAATGCAGAAACTGTAATTAATAATGGTGAAGTTGTAACTGTCGACGGCTCTCGCGGCAAAGTATTTGAAGGCATTGCCAACGCCCGTTAATTGTGTGGCTAATGCGTATTAAGGTATTGCTGCGGCATGCTGAATAGGTAGTGACGTAAATCTTGCTTGTGTCAAGGTGAGAGGCACAAGCAAGATTTTATATTAAGAGGCCGATTTGAGCCGTGACAGATTTGATTGAGGAGGTATGTATGAACTATTCAATGCCCGTGAATGCGGATCAATCTGTAATTTCGCAGATTGTAGCGCGTAAATTGCGCAACTCCATGCTCTGGATGGGCTGGGGAATTTTGACAACATTTGTTACTATGTTGGCAGCTTTATTTAACCCTCAATGGCTTTCATTGGCTGTTTCCAACTACAATATTTTGTTGATTTTGGAATTGGGCGCGGTCTTCTTATTCAGCGCGCGGCAGATGTCGGCCAGTCTGACTACGCTGAAAAGCATGTTCTTTATTTACTCTATTTTAAATGGCCTTACTTTGGCGGCCTTGAGTATGGTATACGGTACGACGGCGTTCTTTTATGCTTTTGTGGGGACGTTGGCGTTTTTCGGTACCTTTGCGGTTATCGGCGGTGTGGTTAAACGTGACTTAACATCGTGGACGACCTATTTGTTAGGTGCTGTCATTGCGCTTATTATCGTGAGCTTGCTTAATGTGTTCGTATTCCAAAACGGTTTCGTTAATTTAGCCCTCGGTGCTTTCGGTGTGATTATTTTCACGATTTTTACGGCCGTTGATGTGAATCGCATTAAAGGGATTTTGACCACGGTAGCCCTTGAAGATGACGAAGTGTTGGAACGGGTTGAATTGATCGGCGCGTTAATGTTGTACTTGGATTTCATTAATATCTTCTTATCCTTATTGCGATTTTTCCGTAGAGATTGAGGAGGGATTTAATGGATGAACGGGAATGGCAAACTTTTGTAACCGTTGTGGAAGAAGGCAATATTACAAAAGCCGCTGAAAAACTATTTCTATCCCAACCGGCGCTGAGTTATCGTCTGCGCCATTTGGAAGAAGACTTGGGGAGTCCCTTATTACTTCGTACCAGTGAAGGAATTACGTTGACGCCTCAAGGCGAAGTCTTTCATGCTTACTGCCGCCGCATGCTCCAGGAAATGGAAAGCTTGAAGCAGGCTATCGGTGAGATGAGCGGAGAGATACAAGGGACTTTAAAAATTGCTTCGTCCATCAACTTCGCGGACTATCAGTTGCCGCATTTATTGGGTAAATTTACGAAGCAATATCCCAATATTCATATCCAAGTAAAAACCGGTCACAGTTCCCATGTAAATAAGATGTTTAACAGCGGGGAAGTGGCCGTGGCAATCGCGCGCGGCAATCATAAAGAAACAAGCAGCAGTATTAAGCTCTTTGAAGAGCCTTACTGCTTGGTTTATAAAGATCCGGTTACAATTGATGAGTTGGCGGATTTGCCGCTCATTCAATATCGTTCGGACGGTTCGATTACTACCGTTCTTGACACATGGTGTAATGAAAATCTGCCGAAAAGTCATGAAGCGGCTATGGAGATGGACTCTATGGTTACCTGTCGTCACTTCGTGCGTGAAGGTCTCGGTTGGTCAATCTTACCGTATTTAGGGCTTGGTTCCTGCAAAGATGAAGGCATCTATGTGGAACCGATTTATCAGAAAGACGGCAAGCCTTGGGTGCGCAGTACGTTTTTATACTTCAATGAAGTGAGTGATAAATTGATTGCCGTTAAAACGTTTATAGATTATGTACAAGAATATTATAAAGATAATTCACCGGTAACGATACAGTTTTAACGACATTTCGTAGACAGGTGTAAACTTGTGTTGAACGAATCTTACGTTTTACTTTTTGTAAAGCCCAAAAGAACTTTTTCTTATATGGAAATTGCAAATGCAGTGATAATTTTTAAGAATCTTTTTGCTAAATGCAAAAAGATTCTTTTTTTATGCGTATTTATAACACATTACTAAATGTAATCTATGGAATGAAAAAATGTGTATAAAAATTTTATACAGTACATAACGGCTTTTTATTATCTTTATATGATGAAGGTAGATATAATGTTTTTAGAAGTAAGAGATAAAAAAATGTTTAAAATTCAAATCTAAGTTATGTAATGGCTTAAATTATTATCAGTAGTTTAAATGTTGATGTATTTCCTTAACTTTTATCGTTAATTTTTTTTCAGTAATTCGATTCGTCAGGAAAGGATGCGAAGCTATGAACAAATTAGTAAAGGCAGCGACTGTCGGTTTTGACGAAAAGCAAGATTGTCTTGTAACAGTTGAACCAATTGCGGCCGGTATTGAAGTGGAATTGACTTCCAAAGTTCAACGCCAGTATGGTAAACACATTGAAGAATTAATCGTAAGAACGGTTAAAGAAGCCGGTTATGACGGAGTAAAAGTTATTGCCGACGATAAAGCAGCTTGGGACTATGCCATTAAAGCTCGTGTACTCGGTGCTTTGGAACGCGGTTCCGAACCAAAAGCGGCTGTAGCTCACGACGAAACTCGTCCTGTAGAAGCCAAAACATTACCTTTAAGCGAAGCAGCTAAAGCACGTATTTCCCGCAGTATGATGTTCGTACCGGGCAACACACCTAAAATGATCAACAGTGCTGATATCCACGGTGCTGACAGCTTGATGTTTGATATTGAAGACTCCATCCCTGTAACGGAAAAAGATACGGCTCGTTTGATGACGGCTGAAGCTTTAAAAAGCATGACTTTCCGTTCCGAAACGGTAGTTCGTATTAACCATCCGACGCAGACTCCTTACGGTTATGATGACCTCGATGTAATCGTACCGGCTAAACCTAACTTGATTCGTATTCCTAAAACGGAAGACGTTTCCGAAGTTGAAATCGTAGCCCGTAAGATTGAAGAAGTAGAAAAAGCAAACGGCTGGGAAGAAGGTACGATTAATATTATCGTAGCTATCGAATCCGTAAAAGGCCTTTACAATGTTCGTGAAATCTGCCACGCACCTCGCGTAGTAGGTATCGCTTTAGGCGCTGAAGATTACCGTGCCGACCTTCGTACCGGTAAACATAAACCGGCAGTTGAATTGGCATTCGCTCGTCAGTCCATCTTGTTGGCTGCCCGTGAAGCCGGCATCCGTTGTGTCGATACTGTATTCTCCGATGTTAAAGACCCTGAAGGTTTCGTTGAAGAAGTTGAATACATTAAAGCCCTCGGCTTTGACGGTAAATCTTGTATCCATCCAAGCCAGATTAAATTAGCTCACAAAGTATTCACACCGGATGAAAAAGAAATCGCTCACTCCGTAAAAGTATTGAACAGCTATGCTGATGCTTTGAAAAATAATAAAGGCGTAATCGCCGTAGACGGTAAAATGATTGACGGTCCTATCGTAGTACGTGCACAACGTATCGTGGACAAAGCACGTGCTGCCGGGATTAAAGTAGAAGTAGATGAAGGAGCTGAAATCAATGTTAAATAAAGCAAATCGCGAAATTCCAATGAATATTCCGGCTCTTGAAGGCCGTGAAGTGTATCAAGGCGAGTTCGCAGTTGAGCCGAAAATGCACCGTGCCGGTCGTCCGGTTGCTAAATATAATAAAGGCGGTGCCGATAAATTATTGGCTTCCATCGACGAAGCTATTGAAAAAACCGGCCTAAAAGACGGTATGACTGTATCGTTCCACCATCATTTCCGCAATGGTGACTATGTTATGAAAATGGTTATGGAACGCATCCAGGCTAAAGGTATTAAAGACATCACCGTAGCATCCAGCTCTTTGAGCCCATGCCATGACTTCTTGATCGATATGATTAAAGATGGTACCGTAACAGCTATCGAAACATCCGGTTTACGTGATGCGCTCGGTAAATTCTTGACGAAAAACCCAGGCGTATTAAAACGTCCGGTAGTGATTCGTTCTCATGGTGGTCGTGCTCGTGCCATCGTTTCCGGCGAACTTCACATCGATGTGGCTTTCATGGGTGCCCCAACTTGCGATCGTCGCGGTAACTTCACCGGCATGCAGGGCAAATCCGCTTGCGGTGCTCTCGGCTACGCCATGGTTGACTCCCATTATGCAGATAAAACCGTAGCTATTACCGATAACCTCGTTGACTATGTATATCCATATTCCGTACCTCAAACTGATGTAGACTACATCGTTGAAGTAGAAGCTATCGGCGACCCTGCAGGTATTGCTTCCGGTGCGGTTGGTTTCACTAAAAACCCTATCCAGATTAAAATCGCTGAAATGGCCGCTGAATTCTTGGATCAGGCAGGCATCATCAAAGAAGGTTTCTCCTTCCAGTTAGGTGCCGGCGGAGCTCCATTGACAGTTGCTAAATTTATCGGCGAAAAATTGAAAGCCCAAGGCGTTAAAGCCGGTTTTGGTATCGGCGGTGCTACCGGTGTATTGGCAGGCATGTTGGAAGATGGCTTGATCGAAGCTATCTATGATACGCAAACATTTGATACTGATGCAGCAGCTTCTTTACATAAAAATGCTAACCATATCGAAATGAGTGCCTCCATGTACGCCGATCCTTGGACCGACAACATGACAAACTATCTCGACGTAGTATTTTTAGGTGCTACCGAAATCGATACTAACTTCAACGTTAACTGCATGACTGACTCCAACGGTATCCTCATGGGTGCTTCCGGCGGTCACAGTGATACAGCAGCCGGTGCTAAATGCACAGTAATTACTTGTCCACTCGTTCGCGGTCGTTTGCCAATGATTCTCGACAACGTTCAGACCGTAATTACACCGGGTGAATCCGTAGACGTTATCGTAACTGAACGCGGTATCGCCATCAACCCTCGTCGTACCGACCTTATCGAACGCTTCAAAGACTCCAATTTGCCAATCTACACGATTGAAGAATTGCAAAAATTGGCCTTCGACTTGGTAGGTAAACCGGAAGGTGTAACGGTTAGCGATAAAGACGAAGACGTAGTAGCTATCGTAGAATATCGTGACGGTACTATCATCGACGTAGTTCGTAAACCTTTAGACTAATGGCATTAATGTCTGCTCCAATCAGTAGTAATGCTGACTGTGATTAGGTAGTCGACTTTAATAAAAAAACTCCTGTGAGTGAGATTAAACGTATTAATCTCACTCGGCAGCGAGTTGTTAACGCATTATATATTGTAATATGATAATTTTCTCATTTTTTTTGTTACATGTGTAAAGGAGGATTTTCTCATGTTTTTAGGTTTTCTTGGCTTATTGATGATTGTTATCATCGTTTGGGCCTTAATCCAATCTAAAACAAATCCGGTGCCGATTTTCGTAATCGTACCGATTATTGCGGCAGTTATTGCCGGTTTCGGTCCTGAGGACATTTTTAAATTTATCCAAACCGGTGTTTCTAAAACCTGGTCTACAGCGGTATTATTTATTTTCTCTATCGTATACTTCTCTTTAATGAGTGACGTAGGTTTATTCGATCCGATGGTTAACTACTTGGCTAAAAAAGCCGGTAACAACATTATGTTGGTAACCATTGCTACGGCTATGATTGCCGTAATCGGTCACTTGGATGGCGCTTTGGCTTCCACATTGTTGATTACAATCCCTGCAATGTTGCCAATCTATAAGAAATTGCACATTCGTCCGGTTGTATTAGTTTGTATCATCGGTGCTGCTATGAGTATCATGAACTTGGTACCATGGGGTGGTCCGGTAGCTCGTACAGGCGTTGTATTGAACGCTGATGTTAATGCTTTGTGGCAGGAATTGATTCCATTGCAAGGTGTTGGTCTCGTAATCTTAATGGTATTCGCTGCTTACATGGGCATAGTTGAAAAACGCCGCGGTGCGGGCCTTAACCCTACAGGCGAAGCTGCTTTACTCGACTCTTCTATTGTACCGGCTGACAGCAATGCTACGACTGAAGATATCGAAGCTATGAAACGCCCTAAATTGTTATGGTTCAATGGTCTTTTAACTTTAGTTGTTATCTTGTTACTCTGCTTCACAAAGATTCCTTTGTACGGTGCCTTCATGTTCGGTTTGGCTATTGCTTTGATCGTTAACTTCCCGGGCGCTAAAGCTCAGGCTAAAGCTATTAAAATGCATGCCGATACAGCGTTGACCATGCCTATGATCTTGTTAGCATCCGGCGTATTCCTCGGCGTATTGAGCGGTACTAAAATGATGGATAACATGGCTTCCATGTTAATCGCTCTTGTTCCTGATTTCTTAGGACCACATTTACAGACTGTATTCGGTATCCTCGGTGTACCTATCGGTATGTTGCTCGGTACTGACTCCTACTTCTTCGGCTTGGTACCATTGGCTATCAGCGTAGGTGAAAAATTCGGTGTAAACCCTCAGGACATGGCTATGGCTATGTTGATTTCCAAAAACTACGGTGTATTGGTAACTCCACATGCTGCAACTACATTCTTGGCTTGCGGCTTGGCCGGTATCGAAATTAAAGATATGTTGAAATTCTGTGCTCCACGTCTTTTCGTAATGTCCTTAATTTCCTTGGCTTTCGGTGCTATGTTAGGTTTATTCCACATCTAAGCCGTCAGGTTATGGTGAGGAATTATTAATAAAAACATAATATAATGCAAATAAAAAACGACGTCGTTCCTTCGGGAGCGGCGTCGTTTTGTTATGAGCGCTTAGTCGTAGTGTATGGGCTGAGCTGTACACGCACATAGACGTAATAAAAAGCTGCGAATCGAATTCAATCCGCAGCTTTTATTTTGCATTTATGTTTAGTTTTTGGCTTATAGGACAAAAAGTGTGTGTGG
>NZ_HF986126.1:0-2590 GCF_000431435.1 Veillonella sp. CAG:933 | reverse complement strand
CTTTAGCGCCCCAAAATAAATTATAGAACCATAGAAATTAGTTAATAGGCGGGCATAAACTTTTCATCGCTTTACCTTTGGATTTTGTGTGATACAATAAATAGAGAATATATTTCAATATAAACTGTTTAGCCGGCAGAGCGCGTTGGGCGTTAGAGTCGCCGGTAATCGTATTTTAGAATTAGTGAAATCAGCAAAGAGGAGATACCTATGAGCTTGCACAGAGAAAAACAGATATCATCGGAAATGAAATTTGACGGTCGTTTGATTAAAGTTACTTTTGACGTAGCCGATGTAAACGGCAAGGAAGCTTGGCGTGAAGTGGTTCATCATCCAGGTGCCAGTGCCATCGTTGTGATTGACGATCAAGGCCGTATCGTTATGGAACGCCAATTCCGTTATGCCTTGGATCGCGGTTTACTGGAAATCCCGGCGGGCAAACTGGACGGCGCGGAAGACCCGTTACATTGTGCCAAACGTGAATTGGAAGAAGAAACGGGTTATAAAGCTTCCGAATGGATTTCCTTAGGCGCTATTGCCACAAGTCCCGGTTTTTGTAATGAAGTGATTCATCTCTATGTGGCTAAAGGCCTTAGCAAGGGTGAAACTAATTGGGATGATGATGAATATGTGGAACTCGAATATTACACGTTCGACGAGTTGATGGAAGCGATTCGTAAGGAAGAAATTAAAGACGCTAAAACATTAGCGGCATTAGCTTTGGCTATGCCATACATAAAATAAACAGTATCTTAAGTTAACTTAAGAAAAGAATAGAGGCGTATTATGTTTAAACGAGTTATATTATTGGTTATGGATAGCGTGGGTATCGGTCATGCGACTGATGCTGGTGCCTTTGGCGACGAAGGGGCTAATACTGTGGGCCATATTGAATCGGTCGGCGGAACCTTACGTTGTCCTAATTTAAAACGCTTAGGATTGGCCAATATTGCGAATATTAAAGCCGATGACGAACCGGTAACCGGTCTTTTCGGCCGACTCCATGAAATCAGTCGCGGTAAGGACACGACGAGCGGCCATTGGGAACTTTTAGGTCATCCTGTGGATGTGCCGTTTCCGACTTTTTATGAAGGCTTTCCGAAAGAAGTTATGGACGCCTTTACCCGTGAAACGGGCTATGGCTATTTAGGTAATGAAGTAGCATCCGGCACGGAAATTATTGAACGCCTCGGCGAAGAACATATGAAAACGGGCAAACCGATTGTCTATACGTCGGCCGATTCCGTTTTTCAGATTGCCGCTCATGAAGATGTAATTCCTCTTGAAGAGCTGTATCGTATTTGCAAGATTACCCGTGAAAAAGTCTGTGTCGGCGATTATTATGTGGGGCGTATCATTGCAAGACCTTTTGTGGGTGAATTAGGCCATTTCAAGCGGACTGCCAATCGTCATGATTACAGTCGTATGCCTGAAAAAACTTTATACTGGGAAATCCTACAACAGCATAATTTACAGACTATTGGTGTGGGCAAAATCGGCGATATTTATGCCCGTGTCGGTATCAGTGAATCCTATCCGACTAAATCGAACAGTCACGGTATGAACGAAGCGGCTCGTCTCTTAGGCGGCACCTTTAAAGAAGGCCTCATGATGATTAATCTTGTGGAATTTGACAGCATGTACGGTCATCGCCGCAATGTACCGGGTTACAAAAGAGCCTTGGAAGACTTTGACTACCAGCTGGGAGGACTCTTGGATCTTCTCACTGAAGATGATTTGTTACTAATCACCGCCGACCACGGCAATGATCCTACTTGGCACGGGACCGACCATACTCGCGAATTGGTACCTTTATTAGGCTATTGGCAAGGTTTAAATAAACCGATAGCTTTGGGCGACCGCGATACCTTTGCCGATGTGGGGCAGACCATACTCGATAATTTCGGTCTTAAAGGCGATGTAGGCACAAGTTTCTTAAGTGTAATTAAAGATGCAAAATAATAAATCTAAAGTATAAGATTTAAATTCAGATATTGTGATGGTATTAATTTTAAAAAGAATTGAGGAAATACTATGAGTTGTACACATGCAAAACATCCGGTTCCAACGGATCCGGCTGAAAAAGCCCGTTATTATTGGGCTAAAAGACAGACTGCCGTAGCGCAGGAGCAGGGGATGAGCAACGATGAAATCCATGACTTATTTAAATACATCATGGACATGGATATCGATGCGGTAGAAAAATCCGGTACGGAAGAAACGTATGAAACCTTCCGTCGCGCTATCGGTCAGGCTACGACTGCTTTGGATGAAGGAAAGCCGGTGGCCGTGGCATTGAATTTGTTCCGCACTATCATGCACGGCGATCTTAAATAGAAAAACATATCTTCTAGGTAAAAAATAAAAAACATCCCCTCTCCGCAGGCTGGTTTTGCATTCGCAAAAAGGCTCTACGAAGAAGGGATGTTTTTTATAATATACGCAAGAACGGTGTGCATATTTAGGTAGAAATAGTTTTCCTTCAAAGACGCCCTGCATGATAGTGCGACTTTAGGGGGGAGAGGGGTTTTGACAAATAAAAAAAGCGCCGTAACTAGTGAACTGCACCCCAAAAATTGGACACAATTTT
>NZ_HF986125.1:0-1554 GCF_000431435.1 Veillonella sp. CAG:933 | reverse complement strand
TTTCTACACACACTTTTTGTCCTATAACTCTTTTTTTGTCCGCATGCCTTTGAAATCAAAAAATAAAAGACCGATAAGACTAGATAAATACTAATCCTATCGGCCTAAAGACCAACTCAAAATGTCCTATAAGTTTATAATTAATTATTTAATATGTTTGCTGCCGCGTTCGGTCATTGGCACATGATCTTTACAAAGTGGGCATTCTTCCGGCTGGTAGGTCGGTACGGTAAGGTTCAATAAAGCCTGCACTTTGTCGTTTGGAATACCGAAGTCCGCTTTGCCGCCACTGCGGTTAACCAAGAGGCCTACGCCTACGATTTCACCTTGAGAAGCTTTTACTACGTCAACTACTTCGCGAACGGAACCGCCGGTGGTTACGATATCTTCAACGATGAGTACGCGTGTGCCCGGTTCAATGCGGAAACCGCGACGCAAAGTCATAACGCCTTTTTCACGTTCGGTGAAAATAGCACGGGTACCTAACGCTTTACCAACTTCGTGAGCCAATAAGATACCGCCCGTCATAGGTCCGATAACGAGTTCAACATTCTGATCCTTGAAGCGTTCGGCCAATTCTTGGCAAAGACGTTCCGTATATTTCGGATGTTGCAATACGTTGAATTTTTCAACATACATAGGGCTGTGAAGTCCGGAGGTCAAAAGAAAATGGCCTTCTAAAATCGCTTTGGTGTCAATTAATAATTGTTTTACTTCTTGTTCTGTCATCATGGGTGAACAGCCTCCATTTCTTCAACAATTAAACGAACCGCTTCCTGCGGATTGTCGGCTTTGGTAATAGGACGACCGATTACGAGTTTGGATGCACCGTCCGCTAAGGCACTCTTCGGTGTAGCAATGCGTTTTTGGTCATTGGCAGCGGCAAAGCTTGGGCGGATGCCCGGCGTTACGATGAGGAAGTCCTCGCCGCACGCTTCGCGAATGGCTTTGGCTTCCAATGGGGATGCGACAACGCCGTCCATGCCGGATTCTTTAGCGAGTTTGGCTAACCGGATTACCTGATCGCGAATCGGTAATTGACCGCCGATGGCAGTCCAAGCATCATCGTCAAAACTGGTGAGTACGGTTACGGCCAAGAGTTTAGGTCGTTCTACCTGTAATTTCTCAGCTGCTTCCGTAGCTGCTTTGGCCGCAGCGGCCATCATAACGGGACCGCCTTGGCTGTGCAAGGTGATGAGCTTGGCACCGAGGTGCGTCAAAGAGGTTACCCCCTGCGCTACTGTGTTTGGAATATCATGTAATTTCAAGTCGAGAAATACGGATTTTCCCTGCTCTTGTAAATACGTCACCGTTTCGGCACCGGCGGCATAAAATAATTCCATGCCCACTTTGTAATACGATACGGAATCACCTAAGGTAGTCACCAAGTTTTTTAACTGTTCCATGGTGGCCACATCAAGGGCTACTATAAGTCTGTCGTCTGCCATCGTAAGCCTCCTTTGATAATATATTCAAATAATTTTTACACAAAAACGAGGTAAAGTCAATTCTAAATTATTTGGGTTCATAGTATAATCAAATGCGACAAATAAA
>NZ_HF986124.1:0-3669 GCF_000431435.1 Veillonella sp. CAG:933 | reverse complement strand
TTTCGAGTGTCTACTTGACGGGTAGCAGTTCAAAGCCTGTAGGGGTTTTGAAAAAGCATGTATTAACGTTTCGAGAACTGATATTTAAGTAAATAAGCAACTTAACAGGCACACTGTAACCTACTTGTATACTACGCTTTCAGCTAACCAAAACATATATTTTATATAAAAGTAGTTATGTTCTATCAATAACTACATCTTCTACACAATAATCTTAATGTATATTTCTGTATAAATCAATTAGCTTTTTTATAATTTCAAAATACTTTGTTTAAGCTTATTTAAAACTAAATCAACCGAATGATTCAACACAGCAATATAAATACGGTTGCGAATTTTAACCCATAAAGAAGATGTAGTTTTAATTTCATCATTCAACGGCTTAACTAATAAATCAATTTCAGAAGATACCATTAAACGTAGTTTTGTATCATCAAATTCTTTTACAGCTTTTACCGCTTCATTCTTCACTTCATCAGCTAAGCCCGCTACAATATCTTTTAAAATTTTATTATCCATATCATTTAACCTCTTTTTCAAATAAATTTAAAGCTTTTTTCTTTTCACTATCAAAGCGACTATTCAAGCTATCACGCAATGCGCTATTATTCCATTCTTCAGTTTTACACACTTCATAGATACCATTGATTAGATCCCAATCAAAACGGATAGCATCAACATAAGATAAGTTCGGGTACTGTTCCGGAAAGTAATTTAATGCCTGTGTAAACATATCCACAATGTTATTCACACCATATTGAACGGCTCTACTCCATACAACCTGCTTTAATGCATTACTATGATTTTCAATATTCAAATATGCTTTACGCAATAATTCAACCGCCCTATCATAATAGGCATGCTTAATATAGTCATGCTGCATTTGTGCAAAACCGGTACTATCTTCATCAGCTAAGCATTGCCAAAAGGCATTAAATAAATCAGTACCAACTTTAGCGCCGCTTAAATATTCACCGTATTGCTTATATACAGTATTATCACTATTTAAAGCCCATTTAATAAATTCATCTACACTACCATAAACACTAGATAATTGATACAAGCCATAACTAACACCACCCGCATCATTGTAGCCGCTAGAAATTGCGCCTACATCACCATTACTTTCATATTGTTCACTTAATTTACCTAATTCCATTATTATCCCTTCTAGCTTCACGCCCGCCTAAATAACCTACAAGGCCGCTTGATATACTCATTGCTAATTCGTTGTAACCGTGAAATACAGCCAATATATTTACTGCGCCCAAAATCGCAATAGTAAGCAATTCACGAATATTAATTTTTTCAAATTGCAAACTTTCCACCTCTTATAATAAATAATCTAGTAAAATCTGTACGAACGTAACAATTACACCCGCTACCACTAATTTATTATTTAAACTTTGTGTATTTCGCTTTTCTGTTTCTTCCCGCTGTTTTTCACGCTCTAAATCAGCTTGTACACGCCTATTTACTATATCGTGTAATTCATTAATTTCTTTTTCGTGCTTGTCAGATACAGTAGCTAATGTTGTTAGTAGCATTTCACTTTTAGCGCGCTCTACTTCCATTCTATTTAGTTTATCAGTAATATTATCAATCTTAGTATTCATCTTTTCTGTAGCACGCTCTAACCGCTCTAAAATCAATGTATCTTCCAAAGGTTCACCGCCTATTTTTCACTTGCATCAGCCTTAGCTGCTTCTGCTGCTTGCTTGTCATATTCTTTTTGCAATTCATCCGGCAATTTATTGCAGATGCATTTTTTATTAGAACATTGAACATCATTCAACATTCTACGCCCGCACATTAAGCATTTATTAGCCATTAATAATCAGCTCTCTTTCTTTAGTATAAATAGCTTTAATTTCATTCAATTCATCACGCAATTCTTGCGCCCATTCTTCATCTTGATATACAATAACTGCATTTGTAATTTCAGCTTCTTTATCACTAATAAGCGGCTCATACTTAGCATTTAATGCTTTAATGGCTGCTTCTTGTTCTTCTTCAATAGTAGGCACATACGGCGGCCGTTCTTGAACTTTTCCTTCTTTATAAATTTTAGAGCCATCACACATAGCACATTGAACAGTACCATCATCTTCTAATAGCATACAATCACCATATTCAGATGTTGCCATAGCTTTCAATTCATCCATAGTATCAGCATGCACACGAATTCTATAAGAAGTAATTCGTTCACCTGTTTCTTTATCAATCACAATTAAATACACTTTTTCAGATGTAGCTACATCTGTTTTACTCTTTGCCATTTAATCACCTCATATTTTAAATTAAATCGCTGTAATAATATCAGCGTATGTACTCCATACCGGCGCACTCTTATATACATCAACGTATTGCGCCGGCACTTTAATTGAAATAACTTTGCCGCCCGAACCCAACATTAATACACCTGTTAAGGTAGGCGGCTTAATTGCTCTAACGATTAAATTTAATTGGCATCTACTTATACTAAATGTTGAATTAGTAATAGTAGTACATTTATCACCTACATCTACTAATTGCAGAGCATGACAATTATTAAATGCATTAGCCTTCAATGTATTAATTGAAGGCAAAATAACAGCATTTAATTGCGCGCATTGTGCAAAAGCAAACGCTTCTATATTTTCAACTTTAGGTAAATTAATTAATGTTAACATGTTGCAATAAGCGAACGATTGACCAATAACATTTACTAAATTTTCAGCGTTCGGAACATCTAATAAACTTCTGCATGCATAAAATGTACCTTGTGGTATTACCGTACAACCTTTACTTATAATAGCCCTTTGCAATTTAGTACAACCATTAAATACAAAAGTACCTTTAATTTCGGTTAAATTCGGCGCATTAAAGGTATTTAATAAACTACCCAAAAAAGCATTATTAGCATTAATAGTAGTTAAATAACTATTTACATAGCTTTTCATGTTGCTGTTAATGTAAATGCCGCTTTCAATTTTACTTTCAGTGGTTACATAATCGCCAAAGTTATAACTTGCATCTGCAACATCAGCTAATTCAATGCAACCACCAACACTAACTTTTATTGGATCCTCATTTTTTATAGATACATTAATAACCGCATCATTTTCAACAGGCACTACTTTAATATCATTCATTGTTACCTCGGTAGGCATGGCCGGCATCAACAAATAAATAACCTTGCATAATTGTTGTGGCTTTTCCATTTTTCAACATCTGAACATCATAGTACATAATGTTCTTTTTATAATCCGGATTATCAGCTTCAAGTGTAGAGGTTATTTTTTTGGGAATATTCAACTCAATAACACCGCCGCCTTTATTATTACATTCAAGCGATATATCCAATTCAGGCTTTTTTAATGTGTATCTTGCACCGAATAAGAATACAGCACCATTAGCATTTAAAGCTTTACCATCTTCATCAACACTAAAAGCCTTAGAATAATCATCACCTTGTTTTACAACTAAATCAATAAAATTTGTTCTATGAGATTCATAAATCAATAAATATCACATCCTTTGCTTATTTTATGTATATTATCAATGCAATGATAATAGCTATAAGGCATTGATATTACTGAATTTGTTGTGTTGTGTTTATGCTTATGTTTTCTTGTTTTTTTATCTAAAAACGTATTATTTTAGCTTAAATAGTTACCCAAGGTGGAA
>NZ_HF986123.1:0-7759 GCF_000431435.1 Veillonella sp. CAG:933 | reverse complement strand
TTTTTAGGTCTAACTTTAAGGGGTCGGTTCATGATGAAAAATTCATCAAGCGGTCTTTTTTGTTATATTTGAGATAATATCTAGAAGTCAAATATTTTATAATATAAAATCATATTTCATGGGTGATGTGATATAATAATATAAAATAATACTTCCTATAATAATAAATATATGGAAGATACTCATGGAAGCATAGATTAGGAAAATGGGGTATTTATATGAGTAACTTTGATATGATGAAGGATGAATGGAGTCTTTTGGGGCATCTGGGAGAAACAGCGGAGTACAATGTTTATAGAGATCCAAATGTAACATTGGTTAAAATTAGACAGTTTGCAGAAAGTATGGTAGAAGCAATATTTTCTCTCGAGCAGATTGAAGTTGATTCTGAGTGCTCGTTAATCAAACGGTTAAGAATATTAGAATGGAGAAATGTTTTAGAACCAGAGCTATTAGAAGTTTTTCATAATATTCGTAAACATGGTAATTTGGCAGTTCATACAAATTATGGTGATTTTACTACAGCACTAAATAGTGTTCGGTGGGCACATTTTCTTGCAAATTGGTTCATGGAAGTATATGTTTCTTATGATTATGAAGGGAAAGCTTTTTCCAATCCCGAAAAACCACAAGATAATCCTAATAGTACAATTGATGAGTTAAATGAAAAGATTAAATTATTAGAGGCTATACTGGAAAGCGAACGATTAGATTATGGTTTAAAATTACAAAAGTTAAGTAAAAATTCAGGAAACATTATTAATAAGAATGTTACTAAAGTTCGTAGATCTCAGTCTCAAAAATATCTTAAAAATAAACCCCTTTCTGAAAAAGAGACTCGGCTTAATTTTATTGATGAGCAGTTGCGTAATGCAGGTTGGTTAGCGGATACTGATAAAATAGCTTGGTCTCAAGGTGAAAGACCGGAAAAAAATAAGAATAAGGCTATTGCTGAAGTTCCTGTTAATGGGGGATATGCTGATTATGCTCTTTTTATTGGTTTGGATTTGGTGGGTATAATAGAAGCAAAACAATATAATTTTTCAATAGCCGGTCATATAGAACAAGCAAAGACTTATGCTAAAAATATAAAAGACATGGATGAATATGAGGTGCCATTTATAGATGGAGAATATAAAGTACCTTTTATATATGCAACTAATGGTCGTTCGTATATAGAACAATTCAAAGAACAATCTGGAATATGGTTCTGGGATAGTAGATACCCTGAAAAAACTTCTTTTCCTTTAGAAGGGTGGCATAGTCCGGATGATTTAAAAGAAAAGCTTAAAGTAGATGAAAATAAGGCTAATGCTGAATTAATTAATGAACCTTATCCAGATTTTGTAGAACGTTATTATCAAATTGAGGCAATAAAGGCTGTTGAAAAGGGATTAGCTGATAATAAACGTCGAATGCTATTGGCAATGGCTACAGGTACTGGAAAAACTCGTTTGGCGATAGCATTAATGTATCGATTAATTAAAACTAAACGTGTAAGGAGAGTGCTCTTTTTAGTTGATCGTAGAAGTTTAGGTATTCAGGCGGCCGATGCGCTTGGGGATATAAAAATTGAAAATTTATCTGTTGCAGATATTTATGATGTCAAATCGATAGGTGAACCTGATCCTGAAACGGCTACAAAGATTCATATTTCAACCGTTCAAGGTATGGTTAAGAGGCTTTTTTATTCTGATGATAGAATATTATCTGTTGGAACATATGATTTCATTATTGTTGACGAAGCTCATAGAGGATATCTTTATGACAAAGAAATGACTGATGATGAAATTTTATTTAGAGACCAACAAGAATATATTAGTCAATATAGAAGAGTTATTGATTATTTTGACGCTACGGTGGTGGGGCTTACGGCAACTCCAGCTTTACATACTACAAAAATTTTTAATGCACCTATATATACTTATTCGTATTCTGATGCTGTGATTGATGGTTTTTTAGTTGATCATGAGCCGCCATATAGATTTGAGACAGAGCTATTAAAAAAAGGGATAACTTTTGCTGCAAAATCAGATGTCGATATATGGGATGAAGAAAAGAAGGTTTTTGATAAGGCCTATTTAGAGGATGAATTAAGTTTTGAAGTAGACAATTTTAATAAAAAGGTAATTACAGAGGATTTTAATAAAGTAATCTTAGAAAAATTAACTGATTATTTAGATACAGACGACGATGGGAAAACTCTTATTTTTGCAGCCAATGATTTACATGCTGATATGGTAGTTCGATTTTTAAAAAAGGCATATGAAGATAAGGGTATTCCGGTACATGATGATGCCATTATTAAAATTACAGGATATATTAAGAATCCAGAAGAAGCAATTAAGCGATTTAAAAATGAGAAATATCCTAATATAGTGGTAACCGTAGATTTATTAACTACAGGTATTGATGTGCCAAAAATAATTAATTTAGTCTTTTTGCGGAGAGTACGTTCTCGCATTTTATATGATCAAATGTTAGGTCGTGCAACAAGGCTTTGTCCGAAGATTGGTAAGACATCATTTTATATTTTCGATGCGGTTCATTTATATGATCATTTGAAGAATATTACTGATATGAAACCGGTTGTAGTAAATACTAATCTATCTTTAATGGAGTTGTATCAGAGAGCATTAGATGCTACAGATAACGAAACATATGAATATTTTAAAAATGAGCTCATTGCTAAAATGCAGCAAAAAAAACAACGAATTGATAGAACTGAAGAAAATAATATAGAAATATCAGCTTCTTTTGGTACATTGGATTCGTGGCTATTAGACTTAAAGAGCATGAGCCAAAAACAGTTGGGAGCCGAAAAAGATAAAATAGACTCTTTTGATCGTTTGCACACAAATTCAAAATATCCAAATATTAAATATATTTCTAAGCATCCGGATAAGCTTTTGGAAGTAATTCAAACGTATGGTCCTAAGAATATGAAACCTAATGACTATTTAGAAGAGTTTTCAAAGTTTATAAACGATAATATAAATAAAATTGCAGCTTTAAATATTATAGTTAATAGACCAAAAGATTTGACTTTTAACGAATTGCGCTCTATTCAATTAGAATTAAAACGTAATCATTACGATGAAAATATGTTGAATTCTGCGTGGCAAAAAGCCAAAAAAGAATATATTGTTGCAGATATTATTAGCTTTATTAGACAAGCTGCAATTGGAAGTGCATTAGTTTCTCATGAGACACGTATAGAAAATGCCATGGAAAAAGTATATAATATGAAATCTTGGACACCGAAACAAATGGAGTGGCTGAAACGTATTAGAGCCCAACTTTTGAGTACGCCGGTATTGGCGCCAACAGCACAGGTATATTTTGATGAGACAACTGTATGGCGTGAAAAAGGCGGATATAACGGGATGAAACGAAGAATAGGAGAAGATATAGACAAAGTTATTGAATTACTTAATGATGAATTGTATATATCATAGTGATAGGAGATAAATTGTGACAAATAATGAAATTGTACAAAAACTATGGAAAATGGCAGATATTTTACGAGATGATGGGATTAGTTATCAAAACTATGTAACTGAGTTAACTTATGTTTTGTTTCTTAAAATGATGAAAGAACAAAACTCTGAAGAAGTAATTCCGGAGATGTATCGTTGGGATGAGTTAGTTTCTAAAGAAGGTTTAAAGCTTAAGAAATTTTATAAAAGGTTATTGCTCGACTTAGGAGATCCTGCAATTACGGCGAATAGAACATTAAATATGATTTATGCAGACGCTTCAACCCATATAGATGAACCTAAGAATCTAGAAAAGATAATTAAATCTATTGATGATTTAGAATGGTATTCGGCCAAAGAAGAAGGTCTTGGAGATTTGTATGAGGGGTTATTAGAGAAAAATGCTAATGAAACAAAATCTGGTGCAGGTCAATATTTTACACCACGAGCTTTAATTGATGTCATGGTGGAATTAGTCAATCCAGTTAAAGGAGAAAAACTAAATGATCCAGCAGCAGGTACATTTGGTTTTATGATCGCAGCAAATCATTATCTTAAATCAAAGTATGACGAGTTTTTTGAACTATCGCCTGATGAGGTTGAGTTTCAAAAACAAAAGGCTTTAAGTGGTATGGAATTAGTTCCTAATACACATAAATTAGCATTGATGAATGCATTGCTTCATGACATAGATTGTAGATTAGTGCAGGGAGACTCTTTATCTTCTAATGGGAAGTGGATGAAGGATTTTGATGTTGTTTTAACCAATCCACCTTTTGGAACAAAGTCAGGAGGAGAACGAGCGACTCGTGATGATTTAACATACGAGACAAGTAATAAGCAGCTGAATTTTCTTCAGATAATTTATAATTCTTTGAAGCCCAATGGAAAATCAAGGGCTGCAGTCGTTGTTCCAGACAATGTTTTATTTGATAGTGGTGTAGGAGAGTTAATTAGGCGAGACTTAATGAATAAATGTAATTTACACACTATCTTGCGGTTACCAACGGGAATTTTTTATGCTAAAGGTGTTCAAACAAATGTATTGTTTTTTGAAAGAGGCGCAACAGAAACAAACAATACTAAGGAGATTTGGATATATGATCTACGTAATAATATGAGAACATTTGGAAAACGAAATCCTTTGAATAAAGATGATTTTAAAGAATTTGTTGAATGTTATAAACGAGATTATCGTGAGGAGCGTCAGGAACTTTGGAATGAGTCTAACACTAATGGTCGATGGCGTAAGTATAGCATTGAAGAGATCTTAAAAAGGGATAGTGTGAATTTAGATATTTCTTGGATTGAACCTGAAAGCGAGGAAACAGAATATACTATTTTAGAAATGTTAGATCTTATGCAGGAAAAATCAGATAATATAGCGCATGCTGTAGCACAACTGAAGGAGCTTTTAGGTGAGGTTGAAGAATGATAGATACAAAAGCGCTGAAAGATAAAATTTTAGATTTGGCAATGAGAGGGAAATTGACTCCCCAAGACCCTAATGATGAACCAGCAAGTGAACTCCTAAAAAGGATTAAAGCAGAAAAAGAAAAGCTAATTAATCAAAAAAAGATTAAACGAGAAAAAAATGGTTCTGAAATTTTTCAAGGTGATGATGGTTTACATTATGAGAAGTTTGCTGATGAGACTATTAAAGAGATAGAAGTCCCCTATGAATTGCCTGAAGGATGGGCATGGGCAAGAATATCACAATTTGCTCAAGCAAAAGGCGGTAAAAGAGTTCCTAAAGGAATGAATTTGCAAGCTATTAAAACCTTATATCCTTATCTTCGAGTGACAGATATGAAGGAAGAAACGATATTATTAGATAAATTATTATATGCCTCTGAGTCTATTTGGGAAAAAATTAAAGGTTATACTATTAATAATGAAGATATTTATTTGACTATAGCTGGCACCATTGGCAGAGCTGGAAGTGTACCATTGGAACTTAACAACTCCCTTCTGACAGAAAACGCTTTAAAAATCATTAATTATTCTCCCATGAATAAATCTTATTTAATCAAAGCGTTAAATTCTAATGTAGCTCAAAATCAGTTCAATAATTTATTCAAGCAAGTTGCTCAACCTAAGTTATCAATAAAAAGTACTTTATCTACATTAATACCGATTCCTCCTTTAGCAGAACAAATAAGGATCGTAGACAGACTATCGGAAGGAATGGAATTAGTTAAACTAATTGAGTTAGAGCAACATGATTTACAGGAATTATCATCTCGTCTAAAGAAATTAGTTTTAGACGGTGCTATGCAAGGGACACTCCTTCCGCAAAATTCGAACGATGAACCAGCTTCAATATTATTAGATAAAATTAGAGCCGAAAAACAAAAACTCTTTAAGGAAGGGAAAATAAAAAAGAAAGATTTAGAAGAAATTCAACCCACTTTAGATGAGGATAACGCCTATTATCAGAATATTCCTAAAAGTTGGAGTTTAGTTTGTTTGAAGACAATTGTATATATTTTAAATGGTGACCGCGGTAAAAATTACCCATCTAAAGAGAAATTAAGTTTTTCTGGAAATATTCCATTTATTAGCGCTATCAATTTGAAAAATGGCCTTGTATCTAAAGAATCTTTAAAATATTTAAATGATGAGCAATATAATCTTTTAAGAAGTGGCAAAATAAAAAAGGACGATATTCTTTTTTGTATTAGAGGCTCATTGGCAAAAAATGGTATTTCTAAATTTACAAAAGGTGCTATAGCATCTTCATTAGTAATTTTACGCTCTTATAATAAGAGATTAATTTCTCCTCTTTTTTTATTGGCATATTGTAACTCTACCCAAATATCAAGTGAATTAAACAAATATAATAATGGCACGGCACAACCTAATTTGGCCGCTTCGGATCTTTCAAAATTTGTGATTGCTTTGCCTCCAAAAATGCAACAACATAAAATATTGAGAGCAATCTATAGAGTCAATAATATTGTTGACTTTATAAAATAGTTTCTTTGAATTGCAATATAATTCAAGATGCACACTTGCTAAAATACGAGTACAATAGAATAACGTGCGGTGGAATTTCAAATTCAATAAAAGGAGAATTATGTGAAATCGGTAAATGAATTTGAGTTACACCTAAAAAAAGAAGGGTTATCTAAGAATACAGTATCAGCTTATCTTTTTGCGATTAATTATTTTAGAGCTAATTATGAGTTAAATCTAGAATCGATTTTAGAGTATAAAGGATATCTAATTGAAAAATTTAAACCCAAAACAGTAAATTTACGAATACAAGCGATAAATTCGTATTTGAAATTTATAGGAAAAGAAGATTTATGTTTACGTGCATTGAAAATTCAGCAAAAAAACTTTTTAGAAAATGTAATTAGTTATGCTGATTACTTATTTTTAAAAAAAGCTCTAAAAAAAGAAGAAAATTTAAAATGGCATTTTGTTGTTTGGTTTTTAGGCGCTACAGGAGCACGTGTTAGCGAGCTTATCAGGCTAAAAGTAGAACATATTCATATTGGCTATTTTGATGTTTATTCAAAAGGTGGAAAAATACGTCGATTATATATTCCTAAAAGGTTAAAATTCGAAGCTTTAGATTGGTTGAGTACGGAAAATCGTAATACCGGCTATCTTTTTTTAAATCGATATAAAGAGCCAATTAGCCCTCGTGGAATTTCTCAACAATTAAAATTTTATGCTGATAAATATGGATTAGAGAAAAAAGTTATTTATCCTCATTCTTTTCGCCATATGTATGCCAAACGTTTTTTAGAAAAATTTAATGATATTTCTTTATTAGCTGACCTATTGGGGCATGAATCAATAGAAACAACCAGAATCTATTTAAGAAGGACTACGAGTGAACAACAGCAACTGGTAGATAAAATTGTAACTTGGTAAAATTTTTCGTTGTACGCCGAATAGGCATGACTAAACCCCCAGTTAAACTGGGGGTCGGTAAAAAATTCTTATAGAAAAGGAAAGAACCTCCTAATGATACAATGAAGTTGGTCTGGCAACCACAACATTTCAACTTAGGAGGTTCAATGTCAATGAATGACGTAAAAAGCTTATCACATAGTAAATGGAGATGTAAATACCATATTGTCTTTGCACCTAAGTATAGACGACAAGTTATATATGGGCGAATAAAAGTTGATATAGGGAAAATATTAAGAGATTTATGTACAAGAAAGAATGTGGAGATTATAGAGGCGAAGTGCTGCCCCGATCATATACATATGCTTGTTACTATACCGACACATTTAAGTGTATCAAGTTTTATGGGGTAT
>NZ_HF986122.1:0-1784 GCF_000431435.1 Veillonella sp. CAG:933 | reverse complement strand
TTTGATTCGTAGTCAAACGCTCTATCCAGCTGAGCTACTGAGTCATAAACTTGCCACTCGAATATAATACCATAATACGCTGTTCATTGCAAGGGAAATTTTTCGTATATTTTACAATTCCTCAAGAATAGAACGAGCGACCTTGCGGCCGCCTTCTATATTATGGATGGCAGGGGCAGTAGGACTTGAACCCACAACCAACGGTTTTGGAGACCGCTACTCTACCAATTGAGCTATACCCCTATGTAGTACCAAGTCACACTTGATACTAGAATATAATACCAAATATTGAGGTAAATGTCAAACCTAATTTTAACTAATATATTTCTCGTAAAGGTAAAGTAAACTGTTGCCCCATCAAAAAAGCGCTTTTATGAGCATCTCGTAATTTGCAATATTATTTTCATGGAATGGCGACAGCATTCCTAAATACTTACGATTATGCAGCTCATGATAGTCTTTTTCCTTATCATAAGCATAAATAGCGTTAATTAAGGCATCAGCTCCGGCATAAGCATCAAATTGATCGTAGTAAAACCCGATGTTTTCTTTTTTTAAATATTCGGAGTTATGAACAAGCGGATATCCCCCATAAAGGGCTTCGTAATAAAGATAATTGAGTCCGCATTCCCACTGAAATGCTAAGACGATGTCTGTATATTTGCCTAAAAATTCCGGTGTCATAAAGCGAGCTTCTACGGACATGATATTCTGTCTTACCAAATCGGTAAAGCCGATAAAATTGTAGAAGGCGTGGACGTTCTTTTTATCAACCGTACCACATAGATATACATGCTTCAGTAGATTTTTATTGCGACGATATACTTCTTCCGCAATTAATATGGGGGTCATGCAATTTTTGAGAACAGAAATATTAGGTTCCATCACAGCTACACGGCGCTGCTCCGGATCAATAGGATTGTAACCGAATATACCTTCCAAGCTCAGCTCTTTTATCTTTGTATCAATAAATAGCGGGCTCCACAAATGCGGAACCTCATAAACCGGTGCCCGTGTAATGATTTCCACATAAGGTTTATTCGTTTTCATCAGATGCGGGGCGATCCAAACGGCATCATACCGTGTTCCGTTAAAAGCACGCCCGCCCTGTTCGGCATGAACGAATTTTTCCATATCCATGATAAAATCATTGCCCATGCGATACGATATGATTCTGGCCCCTTGGGCACGAAAAGCACGGCCGATAGCCGGTTCTAATGCTAGCGTTCCTTCTATGAGCAAATCTGTCTTATTGAGTACTTCATGGTATTCGTAGTACTTTACATTAAAACCTTGGAATTGACTGGGAAAGCTCGTTAATTCGTTTCCCCAATACACGAAATAGACCTCATTGACGAATTCTATCTGCTCTAGACAGAGTTTTAAGAAAAACATATTTTGGCCTGCCCCATTCGACCAAATATGCTGATAGGAATCACCCCAAAAGAAGGTAATTCCTATGTTTATCTTTTTCTGCATGACTACCCCTCTTCCCGATTCGGTATTATTGTATTAACCGGTAAAATTTCAATTATACATAGATATTGAAAACTCATTTCAAGGAAATGATAACATAGTTTGGAGGATGGGACAAGGTGCGAGGGTAAAATTGTAGTGCATGGCTGCATGGCTGCGGTTTAGTGACTTATTTAGTGCTAAGAAGGGCTAGAGGGAGAAAGCGCTATTGATTTAGGGCGTGGACGGATTGATTGGCGTTAGTGACTTTTTTAGTGCTATAAAGGCTAGAGGGAGAAAGCGCTATTGATTTAGGGCGTGGACGCATT
>NZ_HF986121.1:0-16190 GCF_000431435.1 Veillonella sp. CAG:933 | reverse complement strand
GCCACACACACTTTTTGTCCTATAAGCCCGAAGCGACGCATAAACATGTGTGAATCACTCCAAATCCTTCGGTCCGAAGCTGTGCGGTAACATTTCGTCCATGGTATAGCTTATAATATGTCCTGCTTCATCTTCCAGCAAAATCTGCGGAATATCGAACTCTAACATCACCTGGCGGCAAGCTCCGCAAGGCATGCATGGATTACTTTTCAGACCTACAATGGCAATAGCCTTGAACGCTGTGTACCCTTTAGCAATTGCCGTCTGAATGGCACCTCGTTCAGCGCACATGGTAAGGCCGTACGACGCATTTTCTACATTACAACCGGTTATGACCGTGCCGTTTTCACTGAGTAAAGCTGCCCCTACGGCGAAGTTTGAATAGGGACTATACGAATGGAGCGCCGCTTCTTTCGCCGCCTCAATTAATGTTTGTTCCCAAGTGGCCATGATTGCCTCCCCTATAATCAGACGATGAGTATTTCACTCGCAAATTATGTCAAAACCAACAATTCACCGAATTAGCCAACTATACATACCGTTCCGTACCGTCAGCCGTAACTCTGGCAAATACCAACGGTCGTTTTACCGGTGGTGTGGCTTCAATCGTCAAAGCATTTACATAACGCGTTTCACCTTCTGCTAAAGTGCTTTCATTACCACTTTGCAGGTATGCAATAGTTTCACCCGCTTCGACCGCATCACCGGTCTTTTTAAGCATCCAAATGCCCGCCTTGTAATCAAGTGCATCCGTCTTCGTATAACGGCCGGCCCCCAAGGCTAAGGCCGCTCGACCGCAGGCTTCTGCGTCCATGTGGGTGATGTAGCCTGTTTTAGGTGCCAGTACGGCTTTTTTATAGGCTGCTTCGGCAAAGGCCGGTTCTGTCAAAACGGTCGCATCACCACCTTGAGCTTTAACCATTTCGACGAATTTTTCAAAACTGCGACCACTCTTTAATGTGCCTTCCGCCAAAGTTACACAGTCTTCATAAGCACCTTTGCCCCCAAGGTACAGCATATTGGCGGCGAGGGTTATGGATTCGTGAATTAAATCTTCCGGACCGTTACCGCGCAGAACTTCCACGACTTCCGCAATTTCGGTGGCGTTGCCTATGGCCTGACCCAAAGGCCTATCCATATCGGTAATGAGAGCCACTGTTTGACGCCCGTTATGATGACCGATAGCCACCATCGTTTCCGCCAGTTGCACCGCATCATCCAGCGTTTTCATAAAAGCCCCACTGCCCACTTTAACATCCAAGAGAATCGCGTCGCTGCCGGCCGCCAGCTTCTTACTCATCACGGACGATGCAATGAGGGGTATGCTGTCCACCGTGCCCGTCACATCACGAAGGGCATACATGAGTTTATCGGCGGGCGCCAAATTACCGGATTGTCCCGTAACGGCTACGCCTACTTTTTTGACAATATTAAAGAAGTTTTCTTTATCTAGCGCCACATTCACGTGCGGAATAGATTCCAATTTATCGATGGTACCGCCTGTGTGACCGAGACCACGGCCCGACATTTTAGCGACGGGCACACCGCAAGCGGCCACGATTGAGGCAATAATAAACGTCGTTTTATCCCCCACACCGCCGGTGCTGTGCTTGTCCACCTTAATGCCCGGAATAGGACTCAAGTCAATCTGTTCCCCCGACTCAGCCATAATCATGGTCAAATCCGCCGTTTCCATATCGGTCATGCCTTGGAAATACACCGCCATGAGCCACGCACTCATCTGATAATCGGGAATATCGCCTTTTACATAATTATCGATAATATATTTCAACTCTGCCTTTGTATGAGCCAGGCCGTTACGTTTTTTGATAATCAATTCATTCATATGCATAGTATCACCTGTTTTCATGAAAACCACAGTAGCGATCTCATGTTATTAATTGTCATACATGGCAGCTACTAATGCCTAAATGCTGCATCTGCTTAAAATGTTTCGTCTAAACGATTGGCCAAAAGACCTACGGCTGCACTGGCGCCAATACGGTCACAACCGGCCGCCAAATACGCCACCATATCTTCAATAGAACGAATGCCGCCGGCTGCTTTTATCTTAACATTCGGACCGATATGTTTTTTAAATAAAAGCACGTCATCAAGCGTAGCCCCGGCTGTGCCAAAACCGGTGGAGGTTTTAATATAATCGGCACCGCCATCCGTTACCGCTTGACAAAGAGCGATTTTCTCAGCCTCCGTCAAATAGCAGGTCTCAATGATAACCTTAAGCACCTTGTCGCCGCAGGCCTCTTTAACGGCCTTAATTTCTTCCACTACATTGGCGTAATGACCGTTTTTAACCATGCCAAGGTTGATAACCATATCCACTTCGGACGCACCGTCTGCTATGGCCGCTTTTGCTTCAGCCACTTTGACAGCGGTTGTCATGTAACCGAGAGGAAACCCGATAACCGTGCAGATAGTCACTTCTTCGCCGTATTTTTCAAACACCGGCTTCACATAGGCCGGCGGAATGCAAACGGAGGCAGTTTCAAACTCCACTGCCTCTTCCACCAATTGCTGAATAGCCGCCCAATCGGCCGTCGCCTTCAATAAAGTATGGTCCACATGTTTTAAAATTTCTCGTCCCGTATATTTCATTACTGCCGCTTTGCCGCTCATACGCCACCCCGCATCATATTAACTTTATATTAAAATTGACGCCACCGGTATTATACCGGCAGCCCGAAAACTACTACTAAATACACTTGCGCTACCGGCGCCAAATAGCTTCTTAGAAGAACGACATCTGTTCACCCGATGCTTCTTCTTTTACTTTTTCACGACGATCGTCCGTAATAAAGGATTCCTTAGCCAGACCGATGTTTGCCAATAATTGGTCCATAGATTGAACCCCACGCTTTTTAGCGGCCGCAATGGCTACCTGCGCGCAAATTTCCGCATCATCCAACGCATAGTGATGCTTGAATTCATAGCCTAAGTAAGCCGCCAAGGTATTTAATTTATGGTTTTGCAAATCAGGCCAAACCCGTTTGGAGATTTTTACCGTACAGGTATAATCAAGCTCCGGCCATTCAATATTATAATGATCGAGGGTAGCACGTAACACGCCGATATCAAACTTCGCATTATGAGCGATAACTAATTTGCCTTTCAAGTGATTTTCGTAAATAGCCGGCCATAATTTATCAAACGTCGGTTTATCCATTACATCTTTCGGCAAAATCTCGTGAATAGCGATACATTCTTCATCAAACTGCATGAACGGCGGCTTGATAAGACTGTAGCCGCGTTTGGTAATCTGACCGTTTTCAACAGTCACTACCGCCAACGAACAGGCACTGTTGGCGTATTTATTGGCTGTTTCAAAGTCAATGGCAACAAAATTTAACATATATAAACTCCTTTTATTGTGAATCAAATAATCAATGTACTTTTATTTCCAGGCATTAATAAGGCCACTCGTCACAATATGGACTGATACAAAAGCCTTTCCTATGCCGCTACTATATCGAAACATCTACCTTTTATTATACTCCATATGATAGGTTTTATCATCTGTTTATACATAAAAAAGTTTTTTTACAATCGAATAGATATGGTCCGGCTTCACCTCCGTAGGAATACAAAAACACCGCAAGTGACGCGCATGGCCTCTCACCCATACGCGCCGTCTTACGGTGTATTGTGCAATATTAAAATTTTAACAGTAATTCTATTTATTTAAACTTCCGCTCGCGGAAGGTGCAATATTAAGTCTTTCAGTTTATATCTATATAAAAGCCAAAGGCTGAGGTCATATCAAAGGCAACTGCTGCCTGTTTTCAATTCAATTCTAAAACAATTTATGCTATCTTATTTAACTAATAAGTGTGGGGTCTTCATTTCCATGAAGGCGTAAGTCCCCGGTGCAATCATGAGTAAATCGCGATCTTGTTGATTCAATTTAGTACGGATTTCGCTGTCACGGTTAGCCAAAATTTTGCGGAACCATTTAGGATCAATCAATACACCGGTACCGATAGCGGCAATATCGGAGTATTTGAGCGCCGCTTCCACGTCTTCACGAGTGTGAATATCGCCTACGGAAATGAGCGGTAAACGACCGTTAATTTTTTCATACACATACTGCAACATAGATTTGTCGGCATACTTTGCTATATCAGTAGCACGGTCATAGCGCGTTAAGGAAATGTGGAGATAATCCAATTCTTTGTCGGCCAATTTATCAACGAGCCACAAGGTTTCTTCCAAGTTGAAGCCCGGATCGGTTTCTTCACGCGGGGAGAAACGATAGCCTACGATGAAGTCTTTATGGCCCGATTCTTTTACCACGCCAAGGACACCATCTACGACACGTTCAATGAAGGTGTAGCGTTTTTCCATGGAGCCGCCCCATTTGTCGGTACGACGATTGGAATGTGGTGAAAAGAACTGATGCAATAAGTAATGGTTAGCACCATGAAGTTCAACGCCGTCAAAACCGGCTTTAATGGCACGAACCGTAGCGGCTTTGAAGTTTTCAATGATTTCTTCGATTTCATCGTTAGTAAGTTCACGAGGCACTTCGGAGCCTGCGCGGCCTGCTGCATAGGCACTCGGCGCTACCGGTTGTTCACCGCCCAATGTCTTGCGGTCAGACATACGGCCTGCATGGAAAATCTGAAGAATAGCTTTCGTGCCGTTTTCTTTCATGGTAGCCGCTAATTTCGAAAGACCCGGAAGGAATTTATCATCATACACACCGAGTTCACCGGTCCAGCCGAGACCGTTCTCTTGGATGTTCGCTACGCCCGTAATGAATAGGCCCGCACCGCCGGTACGCATGCCGTAATAAGCAATTTCATCACCCGTTACCGAGCCGTCGTAATAACTCATACGCGTCGTCATCGGTGGAATCGCCAAACGATTCTTTAATACGACACCATTTCTTAATTTTACTTGTTCCGTTAACTGTTTCATCGGTCAATCTCCTTTTTGCTGACTATGACGGCTTTTAAACGTCATTATCTCTTCTCTATCTGAACAATAGTGTTGCCTATTGGAATTTTCACCACAAGCATGCCTTTATCAATATGCATGCTCATGCATGTATCTATGTAAAAAAAATATATGTAAACAACCTAAGCAGTAATCACGTCTCATTACTGCTTAGATTGGAATTACTGACAGCTACTTAACTTCATAGCCCGCCGTTTATCGGTCGGTTGTACTCATACAGCCTTACTTATAATAACGCTGCAGTACTTCTTCTACCACTGTTTTCGCTTCTGTCAGTCTCTTCAAACCACAATCCGTAATGGCAATATAAACGCCTCGTTTATCACAATCGCAATCGACTCGTCGAATCGAGCCGCAATTGCTACCTTCCATGCGAACGATCATACGCGACATAGCACTTTGGCTAAGCCCCATATATTCTTGCAATATATTCAAACGCATTTTCTTTTCTTCGCTGTGCGCCAAAAAGTATAATACGTAATACCCGTTTAATGTTAATGATGTTCTCGCTTCCAACTCTTTGCTCAAAGCATCGGTTATATCTTTAACTCGTCTTATATCGGCTAACCATTGATCCATGAAAGCCATCGACTCACCTCCTCTAAATGCATGCACATGCATTTACTTTGTTTAGTATAAAGCATGTTCTGAAAAAATGCAACCCCTAAATTTAAATTTTTCTATCTTTTAAACTTAGGGGCGCTTCTCTTATTTATTCAGCTGTATTGAGTATTCAGTTTTCTTAAAAATCCGTATACTGCGTCGATTTTGCTTATTTTAAAATCGGCACGGTGTACGAGCCATGAGGCATAAGCAAGATTTCCGCATCGTTACCGAGCTTTGCCTCAGCGAGCTTCAAAGCTTCCTCTAAAGAGTGAACCGGTGTGAAAAAGGCTTTACGAGCATAATCGTCATCGAGGCTCGACATCAGGTAGAAGTCGGCTTTTTTCATTAAACGAGTAACGGCATAGGCTTTATGACGACCGATTTGGAAATCGTGACGCACCGAATCTTCGATGGCCTGAATAGAATGAAAATCATTCACGGTTTGGTCAAAAATCGGCGAACCGGAACCTTCGCGGCATTCAGCCAATAAGATTACCACACCGCCCGGTGCCACGGCACGAACCGCATTATCCATGGTCTTTTGGGACTGATAAATATTAATATCCTTCGGATAACCACCGGTTGAGGCAATAACAATCGGCGCCTGACGTTCAATGACAACGCCGTTTTGCGAATTCACAAAGTCACAGGCTGCTTTATGAGCGGAAATATAGTGCCCCGCAAATACACCGGTAAATTCTTTTTCACCATTCAATACTACGTTCAGTAAGAAGGTAGGTGGGCACATGGCCACGCCTTCCATTTGATCATCATAGATAGGGTTCCCTTCCAAATGACCAAGTGTTGCTTTATCATCGAGCATTAAGCTGTGGTTTTGACGAATCGTTTCATAAGAGGCTACGCCCGGCAAAATGGCTTTACGCCCGCCGCCGAAACCGGCAAAGAAGTGATGGACCACGGAACCGGTACAGATAATATGGTCTGCTTCGACTACATGACGATTGAGCCAAACGTCGGTACCAAAAGACGTCGTACCAACATGAACGAAATCTTCCTTTTTCTTAGCGCTGGAGTTGTACATAGCCACACGACCGGCTGCTTCCATCCCCACTTCACTAATCATTTCAGCCTCTGTCATATCACGATGTGTCCCTAAAGCGAAAACTATCTTAATATTTTCATCAGGAATCCCCACTTCGTTCAATTCATCCAGAATAATTGGCATGAAAACATGGGTATTGGCAATACGGGTCGTATCATTGGCGATGATAGCCACCGTTTCACCGGCTTTAAAAAGCTCTTTGAACGGTTTGGAATCAATGGGATGGGCCAAAGCCTCTTTGATGGCCGCTTCCGGATCTTCAATGACCGGCGTTTCCGCCATATGTAATTCCCCAATAATACGTTTTTCATCCAAACGGCAGTCAATCATTTGATCGCCATAGTGAAATGAGTAAGTTTTCATGCGTAAGCCCTCCATTTAACGCTTATAGTATTACACCAGTAATGTATATGTCTCCGTATCTTGATAACGGCCCTGTTTGATGCCTACTTCAGGCACGGTTCCGGAGAAAGTAAAGTTAAATTTATTATGTAATGATACACTCGCCTCATTGCCCGCCGTAATTACGGATACAACGAGATGTATGGATTCATCGTCTTTGGCCATTTGCAAAATATCCCCCATCAAGCGACTTGCTACCCCTTTACCGCGGTAATTCGGGTCGATGTAGATAGATAATTCGACCGTGCTGGCATAAGCTTCTTTGCTGCGATATTCGGACAGTGTTGCATAGCCGCAAACCTTACCGTCAATTTCAGCCACCAAAAGCGGATGGTTTTTAATGTTATGGTTTTCAAACCAAGTAGTCCATTCATCAATGGTACGAGGCTCAAGGTCTAAGGTTGCTACGCCGTGTACCACTTCATAGTTATAAATGTCTAATAATTCCGGAATGTCTTTACGTTCGCCACGGCGAACTGTAATCTCTGCTTTCATGTAAAACACCTCTTCTTCTCAAATTTGTTATAAACAATTATAGCACATGGGGAGATAATTGGGGTAAAAAGGTATAACTCTATAAATATAAAAAGGACACGGCCAAGATTCGGTCGTGTCCTAAATTATATAACTGTTATATATTCAATTATTCTTAAGCTTATTTAGCAATAGCTGCTTCCAATTTAGCCAAACGTGCTTTCAATTCGTCGTTGTCGGCTTGTAAAGAAGCAATATTCTTATCTTGCGCTTCTAATTTATTAGCCATTTCAGTTTTGCTCATATTGTTATATGGGGAAGATTCACCGAATTTGAAGGAAACACCGGCATTATACATGTTGTCGTTGTTACCTACAGCGGTAGCAAAGTTAAACATGATGTCGTTGTTCGGACGATAGAACGCACCGATAGCCGCAGCTGTTTCACTCTTATAGGCACCCATACCAACGGCAAAGGTTAATTTTTCATTAGAATCAAAGTCTAATGGATGTAAAGCGGCTAACGCAGCAGCACCGGCAGCGACTTTATTGACTTCCGTTCCCAAACGGGAAATCTGTTGGCTGTTATTCATGGTTTCAGAAGCCACGTTATCGATAGATTTTTGTAATTCATCACGAACTGTAACAACCTGATTAACGGTGGCTGCATTATGAGAACCGGAAACTAAATCAGATTCGCCAACGTTTTGAATAACTTGATTATTGGCATTGATGCCTTCGTTGGTAATGTAAGTGTTGCCACCAACGGAAATGCTGTTTTCTACTTTAAGCTCTTTGTTCAAAGAAAGGCTGAAATCATTTTTACCGTTTTCTTTAACTTGAATGTTGCCATCGCCGGTGATTTTAGTTGGAGTAACTAAACCGTTAACTTGTCCTAAAGCATCTTTCAATTGACCTTCGGTAGCAGCACGGTCGGCTTGAACTTTAGTAGGATCCCAAGTTGTATTAGTAAGACCGGTAATAGTGCTGGCACCGTCTTTAGTACCAATGGAAACATCACCAGCCTTAATGGTGTCACCGAGGCTTACTTTAAGACCTTTGCTTGCATCTTTAGGGTCCACTTGTTCTACTACTACACCAGTGGTATCATCTCCGACAATATTTAAAGTGCCATTACCGTTAACAATGTTATCTACACGAGTATTAAGATTATTAATCTTAGTTGTGTTTTCAGCAATATTTTTAGTATTATTATCGATTTGAACAATTGTATCTTTATTTAAATCTACAACTACAGCATTTTTATCTGCATTGTAGGTAACAGCAGTTTTAGTACCATCGGCAAAGTTTACAATACCATTTTTACCGATAACGTTTGCTTTATTGCCATTAACTTTTAGTTCCCAAGCACCGGCTTTGCTTAAATCTTCATCGGTAATACCTAATACTGTTTTCCATTTGTTAATATTAGTGTCACCTGTCAAGTTGCTGGCATCGACTTTTACAAAGGTATCACCTAATGTATTAGTAATGCCGTCTTTGTTGAGAGAGTACGTGATTGTATTACCGTCAATAGTTGCATTAACATTGGCATCACCGGCAAACGTAATGGTTGGTGCGGTATCACCACCAAGTGCAATCTTAGTAGTCTTATCGCCTACAGCCACATTAAAACCGGCTTGTAATTTAGTGATATTGTCACCATTAGTTGTAGTTGCGGTGTCAATCGTGCTTACTTTATTGGCAACAGTTTTTAACTGTGCTACGTTAACAGCATCTGTGTCTTCTGTTCCGGCAGCAACATTAATAATTTGACGAGTGTTGCCATTTGAACCTACACTAACAGCACTATAGGTGGATTTATAGGTGGATAAGAGAGAATCCTTGACGGTTACATCAGATTCTGAAATGTTATTTGCCTTTTCATAAGCTCGTAAATCTGTAATAGCTGTGTCTTTAGCACTTTCTAATTTTTTAAGGGTATTAAAATCCTCTTGACGATCAGCTTCAGTCGCATAGGTTTTTGCTGTCATTGTAGCTACTTGATCATCATAAGCCTTTAATTTTGTAACATAATCCTGACGTAAATTTTGCCAATCAGTATATGTATCCTTGTATTTATCATAAAATGCAATTACACCATCAATAACAGTCTGATTACCGGTTGCGTTTGCCAAGGCTATATCAGAAGCCATAGAATTAGGATTTGTAGATAATTTTGTGTTCAATTCATCATTTAATGGAACATAGCCATAAGAGCTATTCCCACGATTTGCATTCGAAAATTGTCCTAACGCCACACCGCCACCACGAATGGGATCATAGGCTGCACTACCCGTAGTAGCACCGCTACCTAAAGCCGTACCACCATACAATGCATTAGAAAAATCACCTACAGCCGTACCAATTCGATAAGACTGAGCATTGTACCCCATCGCTATACCATCAATAGCCGAAGCTCCATTCCCGATGGCCATGGCAAACTCCGTCTGAGTAACATCAGCAAATTTATTACTTACATTCCAACGGGAAGAGCTGGCATTATTACCGATAGCAATACCACCTACTGCACGCGAATCAATACCTACTACGGTAGATTTTGAATTACTATAGTTATTATAACCGACGGCAACGCCACCCACTAAAGCTTGGTTTAGTTTACCAACAGCCGTACCACCAACAACTATGGCAACATTATTTTCTGAATCCCATACTGAGGAAGTTGTTGCTCTGTTACCTGTGCCTATTACAGTTGCGTCATTACTAGCATAGTTATCAAACCCAATCGTGGTGGTAAGTTTACCATCTGATGTAGCAAATTTATTAGGGTGAGTTGTGCCCGATGTTAAATCAAGACTTTCTGCTGATGCCAAGGAATAACTACTGATTAACGCTAAAACGGCAGCTGCAATCCTAGGCGTAATTTTTTTTGCTTTTTTGGATATACATAATTTTTGATGTAACATAAATACCACTCCTAATAAACTTACTATTGTACTACTTAGTCAAAGCAAATTCTAAAATCAATTTTTAATGATTAATTCATTAATCCTTAATTCTTAACTATAATAGTCCTATTTAGATTAAATTTCAAGACTTTAATTTTTTAATGAAGACCTATCATCTCTGATATACACGCATTGAAAAAGTAGGATATATTAGATAACTTTTATGGAAATTAGATGAATTTTTGTAATAATTTATATTTTATGCGGTTTAGTTACTACTTGATAAGAATAATATTTTTCAATTATGAAAAATAATTACATTTAACAAGTTCATATTATTATGTGTTTTGTAAATGTTTTATAAAATAAATTTATAAGATTTTACATTTCTTTTACATTTAAATTTTAACAAATTGCAAGTAGTTGTTAGTCCCATAAAATAAGGGGATATTAACGAACTGGTAAAAATGATTGAACTCACATCTGTATATTGATATCTATTTTTATTTTCGGAAGTTTCAGATGTATTTATTAGGTGAAATGGCATACTATAAATCAATGAGTGGAAATAAAAAAACACACCGGAGGGTGTGTTGAAGGGATTGTATATGATTTAGGATGTTGGCGTATAGCAGCGATAGAGGCTGTTATAGGCTATCATGTGGTGCTAAGGGCGGAAGTGGCTTAATGCTCTATTGATTTAGTGCGTGGCCGCATTGCTTGATTTTAGTGACTTTTTTAGTGCTAAGAAGGCTAGAGGAAGAAAGCTCTATTGATTTAGGGCGTGACCGCATTGCTTCGCTCGCTGCGGTAGTAGGAATACTATCATTTGATGCTAGGGGGCTAGGGGCTAGTGGCTTAATGCTCTATTGATTTAGTGGCATACCGCATTGCTTCGCTCGCTGTGGTGGAGGGAGTTCGTAACCCTGAGTACGTCCAGCTCTAATCAGCGACTACCTATCATTCGTACGCAGTCACGCTATATATGCTTCCCGTTCGGATGCTGTGGATTTTGCTACGCAAAATCTTACGCCCCGAACTACGCGATTCGCTATAATTTATGCGTCGTTTCACTCCTTTAAATTATGCTCTCTGCGTTTTAAAAAAGCCACACACACTTTTTGTCCTATAAGCCTAAATTTTTTCACGATTTGATTATTTTTTTACACGAACACGTTCTACCGTCGGATTACCATCTTTGTCCGTATGAACGGCATCTACTGTGAAGCGTTCCAATTCAGGGGCAAATTCGGTAAGAATCTTATCGACAAAGTAGCACCGTTGAGCATGGCATCGTATAGCATTTGAGCAAATTCATAACGGGTCAACGGACGATCGCCGGCAAAGTTGCCATCCGCATTGCCCTTAATCATGCCGTTACCGGCGAGTACGGCAACGTATTCATAGGCCCAATGATTCTGCGGTACATCCGGGAAGAGTTGCAGTTTGGATGTATCAATCTTACGACCTGCATTGGAGTCGAGCATCGCTGATTTCAGAGCTTCCAATTCTCGGCGTAAGTCTTTAATTTCTTTGGCCATGGCTACCTTGGAGGTAGACACATTGTTGCCTTGACCGACTTTAAGGGAAATCCCCGCATTTACCATGCTGTTACCGTTACCTATCGTACCGCCTACGCTGAACATAGTGTCTTCGTTAGGACGATAGAAAGCACCTAAGGCTACGGAGTTTTCACCACGATAGTGACCGTAACCGGCAGTAACGTCCCATTTATCATCCGGATCGAAGTCTAATGGGTGTAACGCTGCCAAAGCGGCGGCACCGGCACCTACTTTGTCGATACGGTTGTCTAATTCGTTTACTTTGCCGCCGAGGTTAACGATAGCGTTGCTGTTATTGATAACTTGTTCATTCACGCCTTGAAGTTGTTCTTCAGTAGCGGCACGACCTACGGTTGCAAAATCTTCGGCCGTTAAGGTAGTATTCGTTAAGCCTGTTACTTCACCGTCAGCACCGTTTAAAGCAATAACCCCGACTTCACCCATACCGGTAGTGCCGTTAAGGGATACGGCTTTACCTTCTTCAGTGCCTAAGTTGAATGTACCGGCTTCACCGTTAATGACGGCTTTTGTATTACCTTCGCCGATAGTAATCTTATTGTTAAGACCGAATTTTAATTTTGCATTGTCTTTACGTACAAATACGTTCTGGTTGCCTTCCGCATTTATGTAGCCGCCAAAGTCTATGGTAGTATCTTTACCTACTGTTGTTTTGTTTTCTTCATTGGCGGTTATGTTCCAGCCCGTATAGGCACTGTTTTTAATATCTGTAATGGCTGCATTTAATTGTTCTTCCGTAGCAGCACGACCTACGGTTGCAAAGTCTTTACCATCAAGTTTTACATTGGTTAAACCCTTAACTTCGCCGGTAGAACCATCGACATTTACACGGCCTATATCGGCTTTGCCTGCTTGGCCATCGATTGATACATTTTTACCTACATTTACAATAGCACTTGTGCCATCAATTGCTACTTTGTTGTCTCCGGTGCCTACTTGTACTGAAGCATTATCTCCATCGATAGTTACCTTATTGTCACCGGTACCAACATTAATTGAAGTATTAAGGTCAAAAGTTAAATTAGTATCTTTCTGAGCTACGACGATATTCTGATGACCGGTAGTGTCTTTAACACCGGAGAAGTCTACTTTACCTTTGCTGGCTACGGCAACACCATCCGCACCGTTAGCAGATACAGTCCAACCTTTATAGGATTTTTGGTCTATATCAGACATAGCGGCACTTAATTGTTCTTCCGTTGCGGCACGGCCTACTTTGGCAAAATCTTCTACTTCAAGTGTTTTATTTGTTAAGCCCGTAATATAACCTTTAGTGCCGTCGATTTTAATAGGGTTGCCGGCACCGATAGTAACGACATCGTTCAACTTAATGTTATAGTCCGTTACATTTGTTGTAGCATCTTCTGTCGGTGTTAAAACGAAGTTATCATCCACACTTACACTGGCACCTTTAGCATTAACGGTATATTGTTTTTTACCGTCAGCATCAGTACCGGGCTCTACTGAAGCAATATTTGTCCCTGCTAGCACACTACCACCGGCGGCCGCAATTTGATCGGTTAAATCATTGGTTAAGTGATAGATTTGTTGACCGTTGATGGCGTCGTAGGAAGTAGCAGAAATACGACCTTTGGCTACGTTGATGATACGGCGTTTATTAGAAGAGTCACCAACAGAGAGAATACCATAAGAACCGTCCTGATCGGAGATATTCCATTTTTTATTGTAGAAATCACCTAAATCAGTTTGAAAAGTTTTTAAATTTGCCGACGTAAAGATATCAGTTGTTTTTACTTTGCTGCTGTAACCTAAAGCCGTACTGTATTTTGTATCAGCTTCAACAGCTGAACTTCTGCCAATTGCCGTGCCACCGGAGCTCTAACCTTAGATTCAGAGCCAACAATGGTAGCCCATTTTACATTGTCCGGAACAACTGATTTATACCCACCGATAAAGGAGTAATCTGCGCTAGTACCAATGGTTGATTCCGCCCCTATTACGGTACCATAATAACTACTGCTCTTCGTTTTATAACCAACTAATGATGAACGATCAGAGCGTTCGGCAATTTCGGCTTGGCTACCGATTGCCACACTATATCCGGTGTTAACTTTAGTATGATAACCCATTGCAACTGACCAGCTAATATTACCAGGTTTTGTAGTTACTGCCGCCCCGGTACCAAAAGCAAAGTTATCTGACCCGGTAGCATTAGCCCCAGATCCAATTGCGATTGAGCTTGTAGAATTGGCTTTAGCACCAACACCAACAGCAAGACCACTTTGTGCACCATCTTTAACATTTGCGCCATTACCAATTGCTATACCATTTTCAGCACTTCCGCCGACCTTAGATTGAAAGCCAAGAGCAACTGCATAGCGACTAAAATTTTCTTTATCGATACCAATTGTTGCCTCATTACCGAGAGCAATACTAGAGCGTCCCGATACAGATGATTCATATCCTACTGCAGTACCATACCAAGTGCCATCAATAACTTTTGCAATAGAACCTACCGCAGTACTGTGAGGAGCATCAGACCCAATACTAGTACCGGTGCCTCCAATTGCAAGAGATTAGTCAGATTGACTACCAATCGTCACCTTATGGCCCATAATAGTAGTCCAGTCAGTTTCGTCATCAACTCTAGTGCCATCTGAACCTATAGCAATCGAGTGATCTGCATTATCACCTATAGAAACTTGATTACCTATTACAATATCAACTCCAGCAGAGTAGACATCATTCCCTATTTTTGAATTGTACCCAAGAATAATACTTCCCGGTGATTCATTCGTTTTTTTAGAACCGATAACAACCGAATTATTACTTCCAGGGCCTCTTGCGATTGTTTCTCCATCTCGAGGGAGTGCACCATTCTTAATTTCATGGCCTATAATTACAGACCCATCTGTATTTCTCCCGAATTTCATACCATTACCGATAGCAATAGAATCATTAATTCCTTGGGTTACGTTATTGTTACTCCCAATAAAAATAGATCTGCCAATGTGCTCCGTAGAAGTATTATTATTTCCAAAAATAAGTGTATCTTTATATTCTCTATAAAAGCCATTGGGTTTTGTATATATTTGATTATTATTGCCAATAATCCATGAGTACTTTGTTACAGAAATGGCATTACCATCCCCGATAACATAATCATAGCCACTTGAAGATCCCAATGTATTCGTATCACCGGTAACCTTATTATTTCTAGTATTTACCGTATTTTCATCACCGAGTACTTTATTATTTTCAGCATACTGCCCCATTGTGTTTGCAGTATCAATATGGGCCGTAAAATTCCCTTTGCCATCAGTAGCTGTCGTCCATGCTCCGTTAGTAGCTGCATCTACACTCATTCCACTTATACCAGCAGTTAGTGCCAAAGTGGCTAGCAACACTCCAACCTTACGAACTGCCCCTACAGAACTACTGGAATTCTTTGTACATTTGCGTGCCAATTCAGATACTACAACATACTGATTGCTTACTTTACTCCATATAACCTTGTAAATCTTATTCATAATCGTTCCCCTTTATCCCTCACAACGAAATAAATAAGTAATCTTACTGTACTGCTATATCATCCTCCTATTATTTTGTTAAAACTATATCCGGCATTAATTATTAATGCTTAATACCATAAAACAACTAAATACCATATTCTCCATATTAATTTGAATTCTATTATATTTCATCTTAACTTTATAATAGCATCAAAATTTAAGTGATTCAACGATACTATTCAGTTTGTGAAATTTTAATGTCAAAAATTATAATATTCAACTTATTATAAAATCAATTAAGTAGGAATAGTCTTGATTTATACAGTTTTATTTATTTTATACGATGTGATGCAATAGTGATACATTTATCAAATAAATCTCCATATTATTAAAAAATCGGATAATGTATTAACTCACAATTTATATTATTCTTCATTGTTAGCTCATTATCCTTCTTTCGTATTGTACATTGGTAAAGTTTAGCGTTCTATTTGTTGATTAATAGTGTATAAAATAGCAATGGTTAATAAAAAACACACCGGAGAAGGTGTGTAGGAAATATTATTCTATTTATAGTGCAGAGTATAGTGACTATTAATAGTAATACTGACTTAGAGGCATACAGCATTGCTTCGCTTGGTGGTCTTAATTAGTGACCAAGAGGGCTAGAGGGAAAAAGCGCTATTGATTTAGGGCGTGACCGCATT
>NZ_HF986120.1:0-575 GCF_000431435.1 Veillonella sp. CAG:933 | reverse complement strand
TCATCAACTGCCTGCATCAATTCTTTGATTTTTTCTACGTATTTAGGGTCTCCTTCCAAAGCTTTCAAAGCGGAACCTACGATAATAGGTACTTCGTCGCCAGGGAATTCATAAGTAGTAAGAAGATCGCGAACTTCCATTTCTACTAATTCGATTAATTCATCATCGTCTACCATATCTGCTTTGTTCAAGAATACAACGATAGCAGGTACACCTACCTGACGAGCAAGAAGGATGTGTTCACGAGTCTGAGCCATAGGGCCGTCAGTTGCAGCGATAACCAAGATAGCGCCGTCCATCTGAGCAGCACCGGTGATCATGTTTTTAACATAGTCGGCATGGCCCGGGCAGTCAACGTGTGCATAGTGACGATTTTCAGTTTCATATTCTACGTGGGAAGTGTTGATTGTGATACCACGTTCACGTTCTTCCGGAGCTTTGTCGATCATGCTGTAATCTTGGAATTGAGCCTTACCTTCTTCAGCAAGAACTTTAGTGATTGCTGCAGTAAGAGTAGTTTTACCATGGTCAACGTGACCGATAGTACCGATGTTAACATGCGGTTTAGTACGTTC
>NZ_HF986119.1:0-1167 GCF_000431435.1 Veillonella sp. CAG:933 | reverse complement strand
TGCTAATTGCAATATCAAATGCGACAAAATTTTAATCACGAATTTATATGTTTAATAATTCTAGTTCCTGTGTAAATTTTTCTTTAGCTGTAACAAAGCCAAATATCTCTCTAGGTAAATCGTTAATCCAATTTTCAATGTGTTCAATGGCTTCGGGAGAATAGCTATTCATAGACCTTCCTTTAGGGATAAAACGTCTAATAAGTGAGTTGTGCTTTTCATTAGTGCCGCGTTCAAACGAAGCATATGGATGACAGTAATACACATCAATTGTAGGAAAATCTAGGGTTAAAGCAGAAAACTCATTACCGTTATCAGATGTAATCGTTTTAAAGACGCTAGGACCTAAATCACCATAACTAGCTATAATTTGTTGGAGACCAGCTCTTACAGCTTCGCTTGTCTTGCTAGCGATTTTAATTATATGACGTTTTCGTGTTTTACGTTCATCTAAGGTGAGTAAAACCGGTTCAGCGCCTCGTTTACCAATTACGGTATCTATTTCCCAGTGTCCAAATTCTTCACGCGTTATATCGCGCATTTCGATGCTTTTCCCAAGGACTTTTCGATTGTTGCGTACTCTGATTTGCTTTGTTTTACGTGATACACGATTAGCAAGATCTATGTTTTTGGTTTTTAAAAGCCCCTGATCAATATAGTTGTATAGAGTCTTAGCACAAACCATCTTTGAAAAGATACCTTCAAGTTTTGCTCGACCACAAACCATATTAGGAGACCACAAATGCTTTAACATCAGGTTATCGGCATAGCTGACAAAATCGTATGCATTAAGTAACTTCAATGGTGGTCTTGAGTTAATCCGGTTCTTTTCATAAACTATTTGGCCTGTTTCAGCGAAATACTTTGTGTGTTTCTTTAAATTAGAATCTAATTGTTCTACAGTACCGCGTTTTATCTCGCGATAGATAGTAGAACGATGTACCTTCAATTCAATGGCAATAGCAGCCACTGAAACCTTTTGCTTAAGAAGTGCTTCAATTTTGCCCCGTTGAATTGGCGTAAGATGTTTGAAAGTTCTTTTTTGTGTGTTAGAATAATCGTAAGACATGATATCGTTCCTTTGCGAAATTTTTGTGGTGAAAATATTCTAACACAGGAACAATATTGTGTCTTATTTATTTGTCGCATTTGATTATACTATGAACC
>NZ_HF986118.1:0-1066 GCF_000431435.1 Veillonella sp. CAG:933 | reverse complement strand
TCATCTTCGTGTTCCTTAGTACTACCATATGCAGCCATTAACTGCATCACAACAGGTCTAGTTTGCTCTTGCAGCACCTTTCTTAGACCTGCTTGTCTGAACTCGCACACTGCATAGCGTGCTTTGCCGTCTTTGGAGGTTTTTACCTCTACTTTCGTAAGTTCGTAGTTCTTTACGTCTTTATCCTTGATAGACAAATCCATAGCATTTTACGGTTACCTATACACCATAAGGTTCCATTGACACATTAACTCTTTGACGGGGGATTTCCCCTACTTGTTAGGAGAGGGGACTTGATATTGTACTGGTCCTCACTCTCAATTGCACACTATCAAAATTTTTATAATATTTTATTTTGATCCTCGCTTTCAATTATACCCACAAAAATATTTTTTATAAAAAATTTTTACAACACTTATTATTCATTTTCGTTCTCTAATTAGAATTTAAATAACAGCAATATGATATTTGAACAAGAATTAAAAGATAAAGGATTTGAAATTAAAGATAATCAACTCTATTATGAATTTAGTGACTTTGAGCTATTAAGAGCTAGAGTAAGTGAATGGGATTGCGCTGATGGTACTAAAGCTTTGAAAGTATCAGATCTTAGGTTAATGAATCCTATGGAGGAAGGTATGGCTCATATGATGATTTCATATTCACTTTACTTTAGGGATATTAACAAATTTTATGAATTATTAACACTTTTAGGTTATAAGATACGTTAAAAATAGTTAAATTGTGTTAAAAGAATTAACAGTTAAAGAGGTAGAAGCTATCCTAAGTAAAGATAATAATGTGTATGGTATAGATAGTATTGGTGATCATGTATATAAAATACCAGGTTTAGGGTATACAGGACCTAAAGGAGCTACTAGATTTGTAAATGAATTAAGGCAACAGGTTAATGAATTGTCTACGAAACTCTCGTAGATATGTTAAATAATCATAAATAATGTTAAAATGACACGTTGTGAATGGCTAGAAGAACATGGTTTTATTAAGATAAAAGACCATTGGAATGGTAATTGGAACTATAGAACTTATCAAAAAATATACGAAA
>NZ_HF986117.1:0-1345 GCF_000431435.1 Veillonella sp. CAG:933 | reverse complement strand
GATCAAAAGCTTTAATGAATGATGGCAAGTATAGAAAGCTTCCTGTGTACGGTAGGAACCTGTTGCTGGGTTCGGGGAAGGAGGTGAGTAATTCCAAGTATGAGATGGCTGATTATTGGCTAACTGAACAGATATCTAAAGGAACACAAGTAACATTGACTATTTTTGGAGAGTTGGGTGATGATAAGGAAATGTTCACTATATATAACTCTACTGGTGCAGTAGGTTCTATGGCTCAGTTCAGCAAGACTGACTTTGTAAATGGGAAGGCTAGTAAGACTTTTAAATGGATTACTAATATCGGAGATGCAGTAGCTGATAATACACATATGGTTGTATTTAGTTCTCCTAAAACGGGCACATCAATTTCCACCATCCATAAGATTAAACTTGAATATGGTGACATATCGACCGAGTGGTCTCCAGCTTGGGAAGATATACCAGATCTAGAAGAAAGATATGCATATGGTGTTGAATGGGATACTGCATCATCTAGTCCTGATGGAGTTAGAGTAGGTAATATGCAACTGCATAGAGAACTACCTATCCAGAGTAAGATGAGAAGGTGTCTTTTGGATAGAGATGGTGGAGTTAAAGAATATTTGGATAATGAGCTTTCATGGGGTGGAAGCTATTTGGATTATGCCGTTATGACAGAGATGCCTGAACATTGGTATAAATTGTATTTTAATGGCACTAAATTTAGGATGATGTTGTCCGAAATTCCATTACCTGGGTATAAACATGTAGATAAGTTCTATATCTCAACATATGAAGCCAGAATGTATAGAACCGATAATTTATTATGTTCGGCGGCTGGAGCTAGTAAATTAAGTGATCCTAATTCAATTAATTTTAGAGGTGGTGACAACACCGCTGAATGGGATGATACCTACCGTTCCTTGCTAGGATGCCCTGTTACCAACCTTACCCGAGACCAATTCCGGCAAGCTGCAAGAAAACGTGGTAGTGGTTGGGAAATGTACACGTATGGAGCACATAAGACTCTATTCTGGTTATTTGCAGTAGAATATGCTACATTAAATAGCCAGAAGCTTTTCAACGCCCAGAAGGACGCTAACGGTTTCACTCAAGGCGGATTAGGAGAAGGCCCAACACAAATGACGGATTGGGCTAACTTCAACAACGCCAATCCCCTTATACCATGCGGCTACACCAACGAGTTCGGGAACAGCTCTGGAGAGAAGGCATATGTGGTGAAGAACTCTTCCGACGGTACTCATGCTACGTTGATGGCTAACAGGTATCGTGGTATAGAGAATCCATTTGGTCATATCTGGAAATACACCGACGGGGCAAATATACAGGTTACTACAGGCGATGA
>NZ_HF986116.1:0-3195 GCF_000431435.1 Veillonella sp. CAG:933 | reverse complement strand
AAGAATGATAACAAGTATACAATTCTGACATTGGATAATGCTCCGTATGAGAATTATACAATTTTGGATATTACTCCGGAAGCATTGAATCTAGAATGGAATAAAGCAGCTTCTCGCTTGTTTGATTATATTTACTATACGGAGAATCCCTCCTATGATTTTAAGATTGGTGATATTCCGGTTAAGATTCATGGTAATTATATCCAAGTAGGTTCTCGATTGATTCCGAAGTTTACAAATTCATCATTCTTTAATGATCTTCCTAAGAAGGATCGTATTATTCTTTACAATATCTCAATGAATATTAATTCATTAGAAATTGCAGCGTAATTTAACTTATAACAAATCTTTTCAGAATTTTTACAAAACTTTTCAAAAACTATATCAAATTCTTTCAAAGTTTTCTGAGAAGTAGATAAACTAACATTATGATAGTATTACCTACTGAGAAAATTAAAGCAAAGGTGAGAAATCCAAGATTTCTTATCTTTTTTGGTAAGCCTAAATCTGGTAAAACTACATTAGCAGCACATCTAGAAAATAATTTAATTATTGATTTAGAAGGTGGATCTGAATTTATTGATTGTTTAGCAGTACAAGCTAGAAATATTAATGATTTAGGTGAAATAGCTAATGCCATTAGACAAAAGAATAAAGAATGTAATGGATATTTCTACAAATATATCACGATCGATAACGCAACACGTTTGGAAGAAATTACGTTATCATATGCTCTCACTTTATATAATCAAACTCCGATGGGGAAGAGTTATAAGGGAGATGTACGATTACTGCCGCAAGGCGGTGGCTGGTTTTATGTAAGACAAGCCGTACGTAAAGTATTAGATATGTTTAGAGAACTTTGCGAAAATTTTATCCTGATAGGTCATACTAAGGATAAACTTGTAAACAAAGATGGTGAAGAACTTTCAGAAATGGAATTAGACTTAGCTGGAAAGTTAAGTAATATAATATGTGGAGAAGCAGATGCTATCGCATATATTTCTAGAAAGAAGAATCAAACCATTGCATCCTTTAAAGGTGGGGAGAATATTACTATTGAAGCAAGAGCTCCACACCTAAGAGGTCAAAATATTGTTATCGCAGAAAGTGATGACGAAGGAAAAATCTCAGTATATTGGGATAAAATTTATTTGCCAGACCAAGAATAACCAAAACATAGAAGAAGATGATTTATAGTTCACAAAGAGCACAAGCTATCCAGAAAAAAGATATTGCATATTTAGCAGCTGGTATCCATGACAATGTAGTATTAGAATCAATTAGAGTAGATAAATCTCTTAATGGTAATAATTTTATTGAGTTTAAATTCATTGCAAAAGATGGTAAATTTATGACCCATACAGAGTGGGAACCATCTAAGTCAGACAATATGTCTGATGAAGATTTACAAAGAAAATGTGATAATCAGTTTGCAAGAATTGACCAGATTCTTGAATGTTATTATCCAAATCCTGAAGATAGAGTCTTTAACGGCGAGAGCTTTAAGGAATTTATTACTTGGGTAGCTGAAAAGCTTAACAATGCAGATAAGTCTACATTACTTCGTATTAAAGTAGTATATAATAATAGTGGTTATACTACTCTACCGAAGTATGCAAAATATAGATTTATTGAACCGATGACGATTGTTGATAAGAATGAGTCTGTTATTGTCAAGTTGAATATTGATCAATTTGAGAAACCAGTAATTGCTGATTTTGAACAATCGAATCCAAATCCACTATTATCTAATGAATCATTTACCGTAGTAGATGGAACTTTGGATAACACAAACAATGCCGATCCTAACGGATTGCCATTTTAAAAATATAAATTCTATTTGCGCAATAGAACGAAGACTATGCGGCCTCTGATTTTATCATGTAAGCATACCAGATCGTAGGCTGGCACTGACCACACAGGGGGTATTGTGAAAGGTGGAGCAATGTCTAATGGTTAGATTCGTGGGGATCGTTACCCCACATTGCACTTATTCAAATTTATATCATATGTATGACTCTAAAAGAATTAAAAAACAAGATAATCCTATTACTTTGGATTACATCTTATCAAAAGTCACAGAATATGATATTTATGCTAGATATCTAGGACAATTTAAAGTTGGATTTATTTATAATAGTCCATTCAGAAAGGATAAGAATCCTTCATTTGGAATATTCCGAAGTAAGAAGACTGGAAAATTACTATTTAAAGATCATGGTAATGGAGAATGCGGAGATGTAATTAAATTCGTAGAGTTATATACTGGTATAACTAATTATAATGATCTACTAAATCAAATAGTAAAAGATATGCAAATTACTAATAACACAGTATTGCATAGTAATAAAGAAGTAGAGAAATCTACTGAAACAGTTATCGGAGTAGTTAGACAAGACTGGACAGATATAGATAAACAATATTGGTCACAATTTGGAATTTCTCTAAAGACTTTAAAGAAATTTGGTGTAAGTAGTATAAAATATTATTTATGTGATGGTGTAGTAAAGGGAGTGTATAAGGAAAATAATCCTATGTATGCATATAAAGTATATGATAGATTCAAGATTTATAGACCTTTAGCAGATAAATATACTAAATGGCGTAATAATTTAACTCCATATGATATTCAGGGATATGAACAATTACCTAAAAAAGGTGATTTACTAATTATTACTAAATCTATGAAAGATGTTATGTGTTTATATGAAATGGGTTATACTGCGATATCACCAGCTTCAGAAAGCACATTTCTTACTCCAGATGTTATAGATGCACTTAAACTTCGATTTAAGCGCATTTTAATATGTTTCGATAGGGATATTTCTGGAGTTAAAAATATGCGTAAAATTAGCCTTAAAACAGGTTTAAATGGCTTTCTAATTCATAAAAAATGGAAAGCTAAAGATATATCTGATGCGGTGAAACTAAATGGCTTTGAAGTAATTAAAAATTGGTTAAAAGAAACATTATGATATGGTTTACTTCAGATCTACATTTCTTCCACGATCGTATACTAGAATTTCATCCTAAGCGGAAAGAGATATTTGGGAATACTGTTGAAAAAGCTAAAGAAGCTATGATACAGTTATGGAATTCTAGAGTAAATAAGAAAGATACCGTATACATTCTTGGTGATCTTGCATTTGGTGAAGTAGAAGATAAAAGAAAACTATTTCAAAGATTAAATGG
>NZ_HF986115.1:0-2969 GCF_000431435.1 Veillonella sp. CAG:933 | reverse complement strand
TTCAAGTTTTAGTATCTCATTATATACTTTATTCCATTGTTTTGGAATATTGTATGTTTTATAAGAACTTCTATGCTTTTTGGGATTGTGGTAATAATCCCACCAAGACCTACTTAATACAGTGATTTGAGGAAATTTCTTACTTTTTCCTTCATTCTTAAGTAGTAATACAATGTTCGATTTACTAGTTATTAAACTCTTTGCAGATGTTGCTTTTGTTACATCTGCTCCTAAGTTCATTAACATTTTAAGGAAACCAATGACACTTGGTCGTGGTCCTGCTAGTATACATTCTTTATTAAATGATACTAATCTTTTTTCAGCTATTTTCTCATCCATAAGCTTTTTAAAATTATAATTGAATCGGATTATCTCCCCAGTTCATATTCCTTTTATATAAAGGAATTTTACAATCAGTCATCAAGTTTGCATTATATAATGCTTTTGCAGTACCTTTAGGAACCTCAATCTGATGACCTTTTTCAGAATACCAATATCCCCATTTTTCACCTAATGTATTAGTACGTATTACTCTTTTAGGTTTAAATTGATATATGTATTCATCTCCAAATGTATCTACTGCTATGTAACTCATAATTAATATTTTGTTATCTAGGTGGGATTCGAACCCACAATCTCCTGATAAAATCCAGGGCTTTATCCGGTTAAGCTACTAGACACCCTCATTTTCGTAGTTAGCACGTTGATTTACGCCGCTCCTAGAGCAGTGTAATCAGTGACAAATGTATTGCCATTTAAATTTAAAGTGAACCTATTTTACCTTTCACTACTAGTCAAATCCAAGCAGCCCCTTAAAATATATCTTTTTTACTCAAACCGCAATGGTATAGTGAGGAAAGATATACAGAAACTCGTGGAGCTGGAGGGAGTCGAACCCTCGTCCTAATAGTTTCCAATAAACCTAATAAGATACGACACAGTTCTTATATCGTAAATACTTTTTAATTTTTAACCCCAAATTATTAAGTGTAGATAAAGAGAGATCACTCTCTCTTTACCTTATAAACCTATAGTAATAGTAAGAATTCTTTTTTATACGAGTGTATTCCTCTAAGAGTGCGCAATGCGACTTATGTCTTACCTATAATACATGTTTATCTCTTAAAAAGAATGGTCTTAGGCATTTAGCTCTCTACTACTATAGGAAAATGCCTTTGATAGATCTACAGAATTTGAAGTTTATCTTGTCATCAAAAGATTGTAAGCATCAACTTCGGCATATAGCTCTAATTCTGTGTGTGATTTGATATCATTACTATACTTAACTTACTTACGTAAGCCTATCACTAGGTCTCGACTCAAGGTTCTAGCGATTCAGCAGTACTTACGGTGTACTTTTCAAGTGATAGTAATGATCTCAGGCACGTGATCAGTGGCTCAGAATTTTCCACTCTGGCTCAAGGCTCTTGAGTATCTTGTTAATTCAAGATAATTTTATTCTACTCTAATTCGAATATTTAAATCGTGGTATTAATCTCTTTCTAGAACTAAATATACGGAAAGAGATTGGGAGGCCTCTCGAACACTCCCAACTCTGATTTCGGAGTTAAATTACTGGATTAATATCTCCAATAATCCTCACCGTAGATAGCACGCTTAGCGTCACTGACGGCTTTATCACGCTTCTCTTCGGCTTCCTCAACGGCTTTATCATATGCACGATAATCTCCGTCGGACTCAAATTTTGTTTTAGCTGTAGATACAGCTGTCAAAAATGCTTTTTGAGCTTCTTCTTTCTTACGAGCCATACGAAGTTCTTTTAATGCTCGATCTTCTGTAGACTCTGCGTTTGATAAACGACGTTCAACTTCACGGGTCTCTTGTTCCAACTTCTTTGCAGCGATATTCTCTTTTGCTTTGTCTACTGCGGAAGTGTTCACTTTACCCTGATTGTTCTCTTGCTCTTGCATTTTTGCATCTAAATTAAAATCTGCCATAATTTTTAAAATTTTGATAAGTTAATAAAATTGATTTTTAAATTGAAACTGTTATTATTTACTTTTTGGTATTAACATATAATCCAAACCAATAATCGCTACCTTCTGATGTACTACTCCAGCTAATAGTGCCGTTAATAATCTCTCTATTACTATAATTACTATGAGCGATTCTATGTACACATTTAATTAGTTTACCAGAGATATCTCTACTTCGTAATATTTGATTGGTGATATTTTTTACATGTCTACCATAAGCATTATTCTCTTCAAGAAATTGCTTAAAACTAGGATTCTCACTAATTGCACTCTTTATTGATCCTTTTATATCTTTTTTACAAAATGTAGAGGTAATAGGTTGTCCTCTAGTAGAAACATTACTAATACCAGCGGTATTACTTTGATAAATAAGTTCTTCAAGTGTCATTACTTTTTACTTTTTAGTTATTAATTTTTATTACTAGATAGTAGAATTATACGTTCTTTGTATTATTTTACTATATACTTCTCCTACTGATTCAATTACTCTTATACTAAAACCGCATTTAAGTAATACACAAGTATACAATTCTTCCTTTACTTCATTATTATTACAAGAAGATAAACCTATTTTCTTGGGTAAATCCTCTCTTTCTGAAGATGGAGTTATTGCAGCAATTTGTTCTATATCAATTAGTATACGTTCTTCATGGTTTAAGTACGTAATTTTCTTTGATAAAGATTTACTAAATGCAGAAAGTTCTATAACATTTTTTGTTTCCATACTTTTAAATAATGAATCGTGGCATAGTCTTTGTTTTCTTATCATATGCTGCCCCCTTTACTTTATTAGCGTACTATGCATCTTCACATAGCTTTGATTTGCTGTAGGACTCTGGGCTTATTCACGATTCGGGGATAACCACCATATTAATAAAAAATTAAATTATATGATAACTGGCGAGTAATCAATAAATTTCTTTTTTATTCTTAGTACCCTTTTTGTAGGGTTCCATTTTAGGCTTAGGACGT
>NZ_HF986114.1:0-1464 GCF_000431435.1 Veillonella sp. CAG:933 | reverse complement strand
TTAAATTACCAACTCAAAATGTCCTATAACCCAAAACTCCGATACACGCATCACCGCATGTACCGGAGTTTTTTGTTAAGGGTTAAAGTAGATTATTCAGCCACAGCAATTACTTCAACTTCTACGGAGAAGTTAGCCGGTAGTTCTTTAACGGCAACGCAGCTGCGAGCTGGTTTGCTAGTGAAATATTCAGCATAAATAGCGTTAAATTTAGCAAAATCGTTAATATCAGCCAAGAAGCATGTCGTTTTAACGACTTTGGAGAAATCAGTGCCTGCTTCTTTCAAAATAGCTTCGATATTTTTCATAGCTTGTAAAGTTTCAGCTTCAACGCCGCCTTCAACCAATTTACCGGTTTCAGGATTGATACCACCTTGACCGGAAATGAATACGAGACCGTTGGCTTTAATAGCTTGAGAGTAAGGGCCCAAAGCTTTAGGGGCGTTTTCAGTAAATACAGGTTTCATAAAAAACTCCTTTCATGGACAATTACACGCGTAAACTTGTATAATTTGCTTATAGACTCATTATAAATTAAGTTTACGACGATGTACAATATCAAATGGACAAAATAACCTGAAATGTTTACCTCAAAATGTCATAGACTCATTTTGTAAATATTTAAGCACCTAAGGAGGCATCTGACTATGACCACAAAACGCTCCCCTGAATCTAAGGTAACACCGAACACAACAACGAACACAACGCCGGACACAATCTATAGTTACACAACAACCTTCCCCGACATAGGCGTCATTACCCTGTACAGTGATGGTGATAACCTAATTGGCCTCAGTATGCCGAGCCAGCAGTACCGATTGGAGCCAACTGAAAAGGAAATCACCGATAAAGAATTACCGATTTTTAAAACTACGGAAAAATGGCTCACCAAGTACTTCGCCGGCAAAGAGCCTAAAAAATTCCCACCGATTCGCTTCATCGGCACTCCGTTCCGCCAAAAAGTTTGGCAAGCCTTATTAGAAATCCCACACGGCGAGCTCGTCACCTATGGAGACTTAGCTAAAAAGCTCTATCCTAACGATGCCAATACGGGCATCCGCGCTCGCGCCATAGGCGGTGCTGTCGGTCACAATCCGATTCCTATTATCGTACCTTGTCATCGTGTTGTAGGTGCCAACAATAACCTCACCGGCTATACCGGCGGTTTAGACGTCAAAATCAAACTCCACACCTTAGAAGGTGTGGACATGGAGCCCCTAAAGTGGCCGAAACGAACAACGAAAAATACATTTTAATGCTTGGCCCCTTAATGCTTAACCCCTACATATCCAGTTTCCTACACAGCTAATTTCCTACACAGCCGGTCCGGAAACTAACGGCCCAATATGACAAGCTAATAGTATTATATGCAAAGAACCTGATCAATAAATAATCAGGTTCTTTGTACTTTTATATAGTTTTCTCCGAATTCAGAGTTATAGGACAAAAAGTGTGTGTAAAAAG
>NZ_HF986113.1:0-13010 GCF_000431435.1 Veillonella sp. CAG:933 | reverse complement strand
TTTTAGGGGTGTATTTCGTTACAGCCCCTTTTGGGTGAAACCACTTGGTTTCTATAGTATGTTACGCCACTTGGCGCTAACAACATGTGAACTTTTCATACATAGTGAGAGGAAATACTTATTTCCCGTATACTGCAACTAAATCATTAGTTAGCATACATAATTTTTTAGGAGTTCTATCTTCTACATCGGTTCATCACTTGATGATCATAAGAGACAACACTTGTTGTATGCAATAAATGACACTCGTCGAAGGTTAAATAACACTTGTTTAATATAGGTTATCAGTTGCTCACTTGAGTATATACTAAAAATTGTTACTTACTTTAAATTATAAAAGAGTTTCGCTGTGTTGGGAGAAGAAAGCCTGTGGATGAGCACATACCGGGCAAATCTGAGGAGCTTCAGTACCAACATGGATGTAACCGCAGTTAGCACAAATCCAAGCAACCGGTTCTTCGCGTTTGAATACTTTGCCGCCATTTACATAGCTTAAAAGATCAAGATAACGTTCTTCATGACGAGCTTCGATTTTACCAACTTGTTCGAAAAGGTATGCAATTTTAGCAAAGCCTTCTTCTTTTGCTACTTTAGCAAATTCAGGGTACATTTCAGTGTGTTCGTAGTTTTCGCCGGCTGCAGCGTCTTTTAAGTTTACTGCAGTATCAGCGTTAACGTCGCCACCGTGTAATAATTTGAACCAAACTTTAGCATGAGCGCTTTCGTTTACTGCTGTTTCTTCGAAGAAGTCAGCAATTTTGTTCAAACCCGCTTTGCGAGCTGCAGAAGCGTAGTATGTATATTTACGGTTAGCTTGAGATTCACCGGCAAAAGCGGCCTGTAAGTTTTGTTCAGTTTTTGTACCTTTTAATTCTGACATATTAATCTCTCCTTTTTGTTGTGACAACTTTGACACAATTCATAATGTACTTACGAAATAAAGTAAAGAATTAAAATAGCTTAGAAATAAACTTTTATTTCACAACAATTCAAACTAATGAATAATCATTGTTGATTACATTATAGCCTATGAAATTGAGAAAATCAAGCCCAAAAGTTTGAAAAATTTAAAAAAGATTTATTTGATAAAGCTTATCAATACGCGTGATTGCTGACTTTTTGGAGCGTTAACGCTTTGAAAACAGCATTATAACCATAAAAACGCAATTGAGAATGAATGTCAGTGATTCAAGTTTATAAAATGAGAATACCTACATTTTAGTAGGAATTAAAAATTTAACCGCCGTGGGGAGGCGGCCGGAGGATCCTTGAAATTGTAAATATAACAGACTCGTTTCGTTTGAAAGTATTTTTTAGCAAAATAATACGTTGTTTTGCATATAATGTATTCGGCAGGGAACTCTAAATGGTATATAATAAATATATTAGGATAGAATTAGTAAGCGTCCGTACTGTTATCAGACTTAATTTGAATTGATTGATTGTGAATCGAAGAAGGGAGACATGCAATGGCATTTGTACGATATTATGTAGGCGATGTGGTAAAAATGAAAAAGTCCCATCCTTGTGGAAGTGCGGAGTGGGAAGTTAAGCGTATTGGTACAGATTTTACGATTGTTTGTCGCGGTTGCGGTCATCAAGTGATGTTATCGCGCTCTAAATTTGAAAAAGCGGTTAAAAAGATTGTGATTCGTTCAGCTGAAGCGGAGGCGGCCGAGGCAGCTAAAAAAGAAGCGGCTTCTCAGGCAAAAGTGGCGGCACAAGCAGATGTGAGTGTAAGCTCCCCGGCTAATACGGCAGGAGGCGATACGGTTGATTAAGTTAACACCGTATGCCGCCAAGGGCGGGTGCGCTTGTAAAATAGGACCCCATATATTAGACGCTGTACTCAAATCGGTTCAATTTCCTACGAATGACCATGTTTTGACGGCTATGGGGGGCGCCGAAGATGCGGGCGTATATGTGCTAAACGAAGAGGTTGGTTTAGTGCAGACCGTCGATTTTTTCACGCCCGTCGTAGACGATCCGTATACGTTTGGGCGCATTGCAGCGGCCAATAGCTTGAGTGATGTTTATGCTATGGGTGGACGCCCTTTGACGGCTTTGAACATTGTAGGCTTTCCGGTGCCTCTTGTGGAAGCGGGCGCCTTAACGGATGTGTTAAAGGGAGCCATGGCAACGCTTGAAGAAGCCGGTGTAGTTGTATTGGGCGGGCACAGTATAGAAAATGAAACGCCCCTCTTTGGACTCGCCGTGACCGGTCAGGTACAGCCAAATAAGGTTTGGCGGAATCGCGGCGCCCGAGTGGGCGATGCGCTGGTTCTAACTAAGGCGCTAGGTACGGGGATTATGAGTACGGCCTTAAAAGGAGACCTCTTTCCCGAGGAAACTCAGGCGGCTGTGGCGAGCATGAGTATGCTCAACAAACTGGCCTGTGAAGTAGCTAAAAACTTTACGGTTCATGCCTGTACGGATATTACAGGCTTTAGCTTGATGGGGCATGGCTCTGAAATGGCAAGTGGCAGCGATGTATCGTTGGAAATTGATACGACAGCGTTGCCGCTGTTTCCTCATGTAGTCGAAGCGGCCGAGATGGGTCTGGTGCCGGCGGCTACCTACGGCAATCGTAAAGCGATTACGGCTGTGTCCGGTTTAGTTGAATTGGAATCTGTGTGGAGTGATATTTGTTTTGATCCGCAAACGTCAGGTGGCTTGTTATTGGCTGTGCCCCTGTCAGAGGCGGAAGAGTTGGTTAAATCCTTGCACCAAGCCGGTGTTCACGCGGCTAAGCAGATTGGCAAGGTGGTAGCGAGAGGAGATTTTGACGTTTATGTCCGATGAAGTGAAGGCGGTCTATGGAGCTGATTTACGCTCTATGACGGAAGTACCGAACGATGTAAAAAAAGAGTGGCTTGTACAGGGCAGTGTAGTCGTTGATATGCGCGGTTCTTTATGCCCGATGCCGGTGATTGCGACGAAGAAAGCTATGGAAGAGCACCCCGGAGCAGTTATTACAACTCTTGTAGATAATGAGGTCAGTCGTGATAATGTGACCAAGTTTGGTAAGTCCAGACAGTGTGAAGTAACCGTAGCGACTGGTGGGAACACACATTATCTAACTATGGTGCCGGCCGGTACACAAGTCGCCACAGTGTCCCCTGAAGCTTCAGCAACCAAGGCTTCGGTCACAGAGGTCGCTTCGGAGGCTCCAAAGAGTCCGGCAGCATCTGTTTCATCGCCAAACTTTGGTGGCAAAGTTCTTTTAATTACCAAAGATTATCTGGGCGAAGGCAATGAAGAATTAGGCCGCACTTTGATGAAAACATTTATGTTTTGCCTAGCGGAATCGGATGTAAAACCGTCTAAAATCTATTTTATTAACAGCGGTGTAAAAATGGTGACGGAAGAATCACCACATCTTGAAAACTTGAAGAATTTGGTTGAAGCCGGCGTCGACATTGCTGCTTGCGGTATTTGCCTTGATTTTTACGGCTTGAAGGAAAAAGTAGCGGTCGGCTCCATTACTAATCTTTATGCCATTACGGAAGCGATGCTCACAGAATCGATGGTAACCTTGTAGTGTGGCATTGCCCCGATACGAGAAAGGCCGATTATGGAAAACTTAATAGTATTTACAAATTATTATTTTGCCTATAAAGCGGAAAAAATGTTGCAAGGGGAAGGTATTAAACTGCAACTTATTCCGACTCCGCCGGCATTGCATAATATGTGCGGTCTTTGTATTCTATGTGCCCAGGCTGACTTGGAACGAATTTTGGAACTGCTACAAGCGGCGCATATCACTCATTCGGGTTTGTATACATATGACCGAGCTTCTAAAAAATGTACTAAAGTGCAAATTACACAAGAATGATGGTTTGTATGGGTAAAAAATAACCGCCTGTTTGATACATCTCGTTAAAGAATGCATCGGACAGGCGGTTTTTAGTTGATTTTATTGGCGGCGATTAAAGCGCAGTCCGTAGAAGCAGACCGACATTATTCATCAATAGAAAACTTCGAGGATGAAGATGAATGATGGCTGCTTGATTTGTTGGATTTAGAGCTATGGGACGATGAAGATTCATCGGAAGTATTATCGTCCTTGCTGCCGGATTCACTCGGTGGCGCCGCTTCCGCAATTTCAGCATCTGTTGCCGGTGTTTGCTGTAAATTTAAATTGGAATAATACGCCTTATCCGCTTCGCGGTTAGTGATTAAGCCCTGCTGTGTCATCAAAGTAAGAACCGTGCGTTGCCGCTCTTTAGCGCCTTTATAATTCGTCACCGGATTATAATAGGATGGTGCTTGCGGCATGCCGGCCAGTAATGCTGCTTGGCCTAAAGTGAGTTTAGCCGGGGTGGTGTCAAAATAGCCTTTGGCAGCTTGCTCGATGCCGTAATAGTTATTGCCGTAATAAATAGTATTAAGATACATCGTTAAGATTTCGTCTTTGGTGTAATACAATTCCATGAGGTATGCCAAAATCACTTCTTCCACTTTACGTGACATGATACGCTTGGAGGATAAAAAGAGGTTTTTTACCAGTTGTTGCGTGATTGTACTGCCACCTTCAACGGTGCGACCGGCCGTTACATTCGTGTAAAAGGCGCGACCGATGCCGAAAAGATCAATGGCACCGTGTTCATAGTATCGTTTATCTTCCGTGGCTACCAACGCATCCTTTAAGTTCTGGCTGATTTCGTCTCCTTTCACGCGTTGATTGTCAGGCACTCGTTGATCAAGAGCCGTTTCAACGGCCTCTTTGAAGTGGAATAAACGATTGATACGAGCGGTACGGCTCATTTGGTCTTCGGTGGACTCTAAGGTCTGTTCTTTCACCGTGTAAGGGCTGCGTTGCTGGCCGGTTTCGTTTGGCGTATAGCCGGCAAACCAGTATAAACCGAGCCCCAATACGATGATAGTGATTAATAATTTAAATAATAGTTTCATGGCTCTATCATACCATAAGTGACAAAAATAGCTAGTGATTTTTACACTTATTCATAGTAAAATATAATAAATAAAATAAATAAAATAAATACTATTATAGTTTTATAAGGAGGTTTCGATGAAGGGACGTATTGTTAGTGTTTCCTATTGGCCGGCGCCTCTTCGATATTATGAAGCGGTAGCGACTGATCGCAGTGCTTATAATGAAGTGATTGGCGCTATGGAGCAAGCGGCAGCAGCCATAAAGGCCAGCAAGCCGCAAACGATTTTAATATTGAGTCGCTATCAGTTGACTTTAAATGATGCTATCGGCTACAGTCCGCAAGCCCGTTTGCGCGGTGCTATTCCTTTGGCCAATGGTACTACCTTTACGGTTGGTATGGAGACGGATAGTACATTTAACGCGGCTTTGCGTAAATCAAGCGAACGCATGGGCATTCCGTTGACCAGTATTTTGGACAGTTTGCCGATTATTTCGACGGATGACTATTTTTTGCATCATACGGCTACAATTCCGCTCCATTTCCTGGCCGAACAGGGGTTGGGGAATAAGCAGATTGTGCGCCTTACCATGGGCCGCTTAAGTTATGAGGAATTATACACGTTCGGTAAAGTCGTTCAATTGGCGGCCGAAGCGTCGGGGCGACAGGTAGCTGTTATCGGCAGTGCCAATTTGTTGCCGAACCATTGGGTAAACGGTCGTGATAAAAACCTCGATACCAATATTAATGTTATGTATGCGTTGGGTGACCAACAACCGCGTGTTTTGCAGACTTTGGGCTACCCACCGGGCGAGGAATATTCTTTGCGTACCGCCGCATTTGTACTGGGTGCCGTTAGCGGTCTTAAAGCAACGGTAGGGACGCATCATTTCTCATCGGTGGCCGGTGAAACCTATGGCTTAATACAATATGATGTAAAAAAATAAAAAAGTTCTGTATTTTTTTTACAAAAATACTTGCATTAATATTCACAACTATGTATAATGTTACACATGAAAGACAAGAACGTAAGTAACTGATTATTCAAAGAGGTGTTTATAATGAGTGATATTAAAAAAGTAGTATTAGCCTATTCCGGCGGTCTTGATACATCCGTAATTATTCCGTGGTTAAAAGAAAACTACGGCTGTGAAGTAATCGCTGTATGCTGTAACTTGGGACAACCTGAAGATTATGATGCGGTTGAAAAGAAAGCCATCAAATCCGGTGCTTCCAAAGCGTATATTCTTGATGTTCAAGAAGAATTCGTAGCCGATTACATTTGGTCAATCGTTAAAGCCGGCGCCGTATACGAAGGTAAATATTTATTAGGTACTTCCTTCGCTCGTCCGTTGATTGCCAAGAAATTAGTAGAAGTAGCTAAAGCCGAAGGGGCCGACGCTATTGCGCACGGTGCAACCGGTAAAGGTAATGACCAAGTTCGTTTTGAATTGACTATTAAAGCATTGGCGCCTAATACTAAAATTATCGCTCCATGGCGTGAATGGGAACTCAAATCCCGTGAAGATTGTATGGAATTCGCGGCTAAACACGATATTCCGGTAGTAGCCACTAAATCTCATCCATACAGCATGGACCAGAACGTATGGCATTTGTCCCATGAAGGGGGCGACCTGGAAGATCCGGCTAATGCACCTAAAAACGATGTGCATTTAGTTTGTAAATCTCCGGAAGAAGCGCCTGATACACCAACCATGGTATCTATCGACTTCAAGGAAGGCGTACCGGTAGCTGTTAACGGCAAAACAGGCACTCCGCTTGAATTGTTACAGACTTTGAACGAATTGGGTGCCGCTAACGGTGTGGGTATCGTTGATATCGTTGAAAACCGTCTCGTAGGCATGAAATCCCGTGGTGTATATGAAAATCCGGGCGGCGCTATCATCATGTATGCGCATCGTGAATTGGAATACCTTTGCCTCGACAGAGCGACTTACCACTATAAAGAATTGGTAGCTAATAAATATGCAGAGCTCGTATACGACGGTATGTGGTTTGCACCATTGATGGCGGCGTTACAGGCGTTCGTAGATGAAACTCAGAAAACGGTAACCGGTACTATTAACTTGAAATTATACAAGGGCAACATCATCAGCGCCGGTGCAACATCACCTTATTCCTTATACAATCAGGAATTTGTAACCTTCGAAGAAGATGATGTATATAATCAGGCAGACGCAGAAGGATTTATTAATCTCTTCGGCTTGCCACTTAAAATTAATGCTTTAATGAAAGAAAAGGCAGGTAAATAAATGGCTAAACTTTGGGGTGGCCGTTTTACAAAGGGTACTGACAAAGCGGTAGAGGACTTCACGTCCTCTATCGCTTTTGATGCCCGGATGTATGCGGAAGATATTGCCGGCAGTAAAGCACATGCGACAATGCTGGCGAAACAGGGAATTATTTCTCAGGCTGATTGCGATGCTATCGTAGCCGGTTTGAACGATATTTTGAAACAAATTGAAGCGGGCACGTTTGACTTCTCCGTAGCCCTTGAAGATATTCATATGAATATTGAAAAACGCCTTACCGATGCTATCGGTGAAGCGGGCGGTCGTCTCCATACGGGCCGTAGCCGTAATGACCAAGTGGCTGTTGATTTGCACATGTATGTGCGTAAAACGGTAGTTCACATGGGTGAACTGTTGGTCAATTTGCAAAAAGCGCTCCTTGAAGTGGCTGAAAAGCACCAAGACGTGATTATGCCGGGCTACACCCATTTGCAACGGGCGCAGCCGGTACTTTTTGCCCATCATATGATGGCCTATTTCTCCATGTTCGGCCGCGACTTCGATCATTTGCCGCTCATTTATAAGCATGCTGATGTAATGCCTTTGGGCGCCGGTGCGTTGGCGGGTACAACGTATCCAATCGACCAAAGCTACACACAGGAACTCTTGGCGTTTAGCAAGATTTACGAAAACAGTATGGATGCGGTGAGTGACCGCGATTATGTGCTGGAATTTTTACATTTTGCCGCTACGACTATGATGCATTTGAGTCGTCTCAGTGAAGAGATGATTATGTGGTCCAGCACGGAATTCGGTTTTATTGAGCTCGATGATGCGCATTGCACCGGTTCCAGCATTATGCCGCAGAAAAAGAATCCTGATGTATGTGAACTTGTACGCGGTAAAACGGGCCGTATTTACGGCCATTTATTGGGCCTTTTGACAACCATGAAAGGCTTGCCGCTTACCTATAATAAGGATATGCAGGAAGATAAGGAAGGTATTTTTGATGCTATCGATACCTTGCAATTTGCCTTGTCGATTATGGCGGATATGCTTCGTCAGATGACCGTTAACGGTGAACGCACCTATTCCGTCTTAGCTAACGATTTCTCTAATGCTACGGATATGGCCGATTACTTGGCCAAAAAAGGTGTACCGTTCCGCGAAGCCCATGCTATCGTCGGTGAAGCGGTGCAGCATTGCATTCAGAATCATTGTGTTTTATTGGATTTGACCGTGGAAGATTTCAAAAAAATCTCCCCTGTATTCGAAGCCGATATTCTTGATGCAATTACCATTGAAGCCTGTGTGGCCGGTCGTAAAAATTACAGCGGCACAGCGCCTGAATGTGTAGCCCGTCAACGTAAAAACGGGGCGGCTCAAGTGGCCGAAGAAGAAGCACAATTGGCTAAATGGGCAGCACAGCTTGATTCTATAAGAATCTAAGGGGCTGCCAATGAGGCGATAAGCGCTTTAGCGGCTAATTTCCACTAAGTGTTTAAAGCGGCTTTTTTTACAGGTCCGTCAAATCATGTTATACTATATAGTGCATACCAAAAAGATAATTAGACTTTTGGTATGCATTTTATTTTATATCGGTTCAGGTGAATGGCGTGACACCGGAAGTGTCGGCAGTCGGCCGTGATACCGAAAATTTGTCGATAGACCGTGTGTTTAAGACAACCGGGATAGACTTTGCAACTATGAGAATTGAGGGAGGGATGGGTATGCATACACCGTCATTAACAAGAGAAAATGCCTTGGCATTATTGAAAACATATAATAAAGAACCGTTTCATATTCAACATGCCTTAACCGTGGAAGCGGTGATGCGTTGGTACGCCAATGAGCTTGGTTTTGGTGAAGAAGCGGATTATTGGGCTCAAGTAGGCCTTTTGCATGACGTGGACTTTGAAATGTATCCGGAAGAGCATTGTGTTAAAGCACAGGAGCTTTTAAAAGAAGCGGGCGTAGCTGACGATGAAATTTATTCTATCTGTTGTCACGGTTATGGTATCTGCATCGATTTGGAACCAAAAGAATTGATGGAAAACGTGCTCTATGCGGCCGATGAATTGACCGGTTTGATCGGTGCTGCTGCTGCTTTGATGCGCCCTTCCAAATCAACGAAGGATATGGAACTTAAGAGTCTGAAGAAGAAATTCAAAGATAAGAAATTCGCTGCCGGTTGCTCTCGTGATGTCATCAAAAACGGTGCTGAACGGCTCGGCTGGGAACTGGATGAGCTTTTAAGTAAAACCCTGGCCGCCATGCAGGCGTCGGAAGATGAGATTGCAAGGGAATATGAATTGCAGGTAGGAAATTAACAGACTGTTAATTTGTGCCTGGACTACCCGCCGTCCTTTAACGCTTCGTTGTTAATGTCGTTAACGGTTTGTGTAATTTTTAGGCGGTAAAAGTGCGCGTTAAAGTGTTCACTGTCATTCGACAAGGGCCTGGATTTGAAATTCAATGACGGATATATTTTGTGTGTCTGTGCACAGTAGACACACCCTGTTTTAGTTCGAAAAAAATCATAATTAATTCGGAATAGGCCCTTAAAATACCTAATCGGCATAGGAAAAAATAGACTAAAATTGAAACTTTTTATGGTTCAAATGAATTCTCCTCGTTTATATTATAGAGTTTATATATTTTTATTCAATTCGTGTAATATTTTTTGTCCGCCAATGGGGTAAATTTTGCGTAAAATTTTTAAAAAGTTAGGTATAATGCCCACTTTGAGAATTGCACCATGAAAAACACGGGCCGCCATTGATGGCGACTAGCTTTCGTGGACCTTTTTTATTGAAAAAAAGACTTTCATTAATTGTCAATAGATGTTAGAATAAGTCGTCAAATAAAATAAAGAGAAATACGTTTCATACGATACCACATCCACGCACAACCGCAAGGACTGGTATCGATAGCGGTCACTGATTATTAAGTTGTAGATGTTGAGCTACATTAGAAAGGGGATTGATACATGAAAACCACCGCTAAAAAAATGTCTGTATTCCAGCTTACGACCCTCGTTGCAGCAAATATGATGGGTGCTGGGATTATTATGTTGCCTACTAAACTTGCAGAAGTAGGAACTATTTCCGTTTTGTCTTGGCTGATTACAGCCGTAGGGTCCTTAGTATTGGCCCACATTTTCGCACAGTGCGGCATGTTCACAACGAAAACCGGTGGACTTGGCGGCTATGCAGAGTATTCTTTCGGCAGAACCGGACATTTTATGGCAAACTATGCTTATGCCATTTCACTTGTAATTGCAAACGTAGCGATTGCGATTTCCGCAGTAGGCTACGCAGCTGTTTTATTTAATTTAACCTTGACGCCGGTACAGATGAGTTTAGCCACTATCGTGCTTCTTTGGTTAGCTGCCGTTCTTAACTTCGGCGGTAATGCCAAAACCGGTCGTATAAGTAATATCACTGTTTGGGGGGCTATCATCCCTGTATTGTTCATCAGCGTATTCGGTTGGTTCTGGTTTGACCCAAATATGTACACAGCTGTATGGAATCCGAACCAACTGCCTTTCTTTGATGCAGTTAGCGAATCCATCGCATTAACTCTTTGGGGTTTCTTGGGCTTTGAGTCCGCAGCAGCTAACATGGATGCTGTAGAAAATCCAAAGAAAAACGTACCAATTGCAACATTCTTTGGCACATTAGCAGTAGCGGTGATTTATGTATTGTCTACTAATATTATGGCAGGGATTGTACCAAATGTTGATTTATTGAACTCAACGGCACCATTCGGTATGGTGTTCGCGCAGATGTTCAATGAAACTGTTGGCCAGATTGTTATGGCTGCTATGGTAATCTCTTGCTGCGGTGCTATCCTTTGCTGGCAGTTCACTTTATCTCGTGTGTTCAAAAGCTCTGCCGATGCAGGCTTGTTCCCTAAAGTATTCAGCCGTGTAAACAAAGCTGACGCACCTGTACGTGGTTTGTTGATTCTCTTGACGATTCAGTCTCTCTTGGCCTTCATGACCATGAACGAATCCTTGAGCCGTCAGTTTGAAAACCTCGTTAACTTGGCAGTAGTTACGAATGTATTCCCTTACATTCTCTGCTGTATTGCTGTTAATAAATTATTAAAAGTTGAAGGTGCTTCCAAATTCACTCGTCGCAGCATTTTCGGTTTGAGCATCGTAGCGATTGCTTACTCCGTATACGCAATTTATGCGTCCGGTGAAGGCCCTATGATCGGCGGTACGATTGCTATTATTATCGGCTACATTGTTTACCAATTGGCCTTCAATATTGTGCCTCGTGCTCTTCGTTCCAAACGTAGTGTGGCTTAATCAGCCCAGACGTAGCGTGGCTTAATCAACCGAAATGTAGCGTAATCAACTGACCTATACGGACTGCAAACACTTCCGAGTGCTTGCAGTCCTTTTTGTTTTGCTTTATAGTAAGAATAGAGGTTTGAAGACTAAAAATTTAGCACTAAAGATTCAGGCATATTCTGCTATAAATTTGTAAAAATAGATATTTTTTAGTTAAAAAGCTTTTGACTTGAAGTGAAATATAGAGGTAAGAGGATATATGACTTTATTACAGTTAAAATACATTGTAACCGTGGCCAAGCAAGGGTCCATTAATAAGGCGGCGAAAGAATTATTCATCGCTCAGCCGAGCTTGACGGCGGCTATTAAGGAATTGGAGCAGGAATTGGGGATTACCATTTTCTCCCGCACCAATAAGGGCGTCATCGTTTCAACGGAAGGGGAAGAGTTCCTCGGCTATGCCCGTCAGGTAATTGAGCAGACAAATCTGATTGAAGAAAAATATTTCGGACAAACGCCGGTTAAGCATCAATTTTGCGTATCTACGCAGCATTATTCGTTTGCTGTGGAAGCCTTCGTAGATGTTTTAAAAGCCTATGGCGGCGATGAATATGATTTCCGTATTCGTGAAACACAGACCTATGAAATTATTGAAGACGTAGCGCGACTTCGCAGTGAAATCGGTATTTTGTACCTTAATGAGTTCAATGAAACGGTTTTACGCAAAGAGTTTAAACGACATGATTTAACCTTCCATCCATTGTTTACGGCAAGGCCTCATGTATTTATAAGCTCTTTTAGCCCTTTGGCATCTAAAGAGAAGGTTACCTTGGAGGATTTGGCACCGTTTCCACGACTTTCCTACGAACAGGGGGAGCATAATTCCTTCTATTTTTCAGAAGAAATTTTGAGCACCTGTGACAGTGCCAAAGATATTGTGGTGTGTGATAGAGCGACATTGTTTAATCTCTTAATCGGGCTTGACGGTTATACGATTTGTTCCGGTATTATCAGTGAGAAACTGAACGGCCCTAATATTTTGGCTACTCCGCTTGATGTGGATGAAAAAATTGAAATCGGCTATATTTTGCATAATAAGGTAGCGGCCGGTAAATATTGTCGCAATTATATTGAAGCACTTAAAAAGAATACGCAAAGTGTTTGATCAGGACACAAACCGTAACGGTTAGATATAGGTTTAAACTATAGCTAACCGTTTTCTGTATATATTAGCCACAGAAGACAAAAGAACGTATAATGATTTCAGTCAAGGGAAGTTCAACAGTCATTGAACTGTTAAAGAGAGAGAGTTACGAGGGGACTTTGAGTGAGCAGAGAGCGTAACTACAAGAGAGATACGGGCGGGGTGAGAGCCGCCGGTAAATAAAAAGTTGCTTGGTGGGGTGAGAGCCACGGGCAACGGGGACTTTTAATTAAATAGTATCCGTGTTTTAACATGGATCGGGGGAATTATACAGAAGACGGTTATATCGGTAAATTTTACCGACATAACCGTCTTCTGTTTTTGGGCTCTTTGTCAAATTTTGGGGCGCTAAAGAG
>NZ_HF986112.1:0-525 GCF_000431435.1 Veillonella sp. CAG:933 | reverse complement strand
ACGTCCTTGTTTTACTGCTTTACTTTCTTTCCACGTTTTAGACATAGCTCTTAAAAACTTTAACAATTTCAGGTAATGCCTCAATGTAGTTAATACAAAGATACTCTTTTTCCTCTTTTTTGAGAGGATTGTTAAATAAGAGAACTAAGTCTCTAGTAAAAGTAGGATTACGTAATAAGTAATTCTGTACTTCTACTTGCCATGTAAGACCTCCTCCTGTAGATATTGGTGTACCTACATTCTGAAGTAAAACAGAAACTTGCTCGATTAACTTAGAATCGAATTTAGGAAATTGATGTTTCAGTTCTTCTTCGTTTAATGAAGAAAGAAATTCTGGATTATCTTTTTCCTGCATGAAAACAAGAAGTGCTCTTTCAAGCATTTCTTTTGCTTCTTGTTGAGACCAAGAAGTTGGAATCTGTACAAGACATAAATTATTTCCTGTAGTTCCAATAAGATGTAACTGTTTCATTTTTGATAAATTTAAGTTATAACTTTTGATGACGTCTCTGTATGTACAACTAC